>NZ_KQ968548.1:0-6789 GCF_001578585.1 Sutterella sp. KLE1602 | reverse complement strand
CACCGAGGCGAGGGTTCCTGGCGGATTTGGCTGAATTTTCGGTTTCGGCTCTCGATTGCTTCGGTCGTAGTCTCGCTACTTGTTTCCGCGGCACTCAAGCTGCTTGGCTAGTCCGGCGCGATTAATTGAGGAGGGCGGCTCGAAAGGGCCGTCCTTGCCGCATCCGCCCTTGAGATGCAAGGGACAAGTGGTCTATTTGCGCCAAAAGTTGCGAACAAATGTTGCAATCCCCTTGTTTTGTGAACAGATAAGCAAAACCTGCTTTCTGCCCTGTCAAAAACACTCATCGTGGCCCGTACTATCAAGCCACCAAGGCTGATTGATTCAAGCTCGATGAGGAGACATAATTTGGAAGAAAGTTACAGCATAGCGCTGACATCCAAGCGCATTCGTGAACTTGAAGAAGACAACATCCGGAAAATTGCTCATGCTCGCGGGATTTCCGAAGAGGAAGCTCTATTCAGCCTCATGAAGTCGCAGCCATGCATGTTCGGAGCAATGAGCGACTGGGACGACATTCGTTCAATTTCCCTTGCGGTGATGCACGAGTTACGTCCGTATCAGTCCTATCAGGACATCTACGTCTTTGTGATGCGTGTGGTAAATCTCTATGACACGCAGATCATTTCCGTGTTGCGTACTTTTTCGGATGTTCGCCGTTTGGCCTACTTCGTGCACGAAATGATCGAAGGTCTTCTGGAGATTCCGCTTTACCAAACCAATTTGGCGAAGGAATATGGCGTGTCACCTGACGACAAGATCATTTTGCGTGGCATTGTTCTCAATCGCATTACCAGTCCTGAGGTTCGCAAGCTCTTTCAGGATGACCGCAGTCGGTATTTCCGTGCAGAGTCCTTCTGTGCGATGGAGGCGCTACAGCATCATCGAGAGCGCCAACTCGCTACGTCTGTTTGATGTTCTTCAACGGTAACGGTACTGCACCAGAATGTAATTCGCGGATCGCGCCCGGTAATTTCGTCATCGGATTTTCACTGGCTTGTTGGACGCAGTGGACATTTTTCGGGGTTGGTGCAAACGAGGCACTGGAGTTGCATGATGCGGGCAACTGGCTCGCAGCAGTCGAGAACACGGTCGTCCTTTTCCTGATCGGATTTTGGCTTTTGCATGCAGGCTCCTGGAAGTGGACAGGAGGAATTCTGGCCGCAAGTCTTGCCGTGCTGACCCCCATGCGCCTGATGACCGGCGAAGCCCTGCTGACGGTGCAGAATGCGGATACGGTCTTCGGCAGCAATGCCGCCGAGGCTGTCGGGTTCCTGTCGACGCTGCCGCCGTCAGACTTTCTGGTTCCCGGGATTGCGGCTGTCGGTTTCATCTTCGCCATTGGAAGATATGCCAAGCCCGTGCCCGCGAACCTTCAACCGGGATTTCGAAAGGCCGGCTGGCTACTGCCGGTCTTGGTTCCGCTAGTCTTCATCACATCTCCGGTGGGCTACATCCTCTACGGCTTTGAACGTCGTGCGGATCCCGTCGCGTGGCACGTGACGGGAACCTTGCCGGATCGGAAGCCGTTGCAGAACTACGTGCTCATTCTGGGTGAATCGCTGCGAAGCGATGCTTTGGCGATTTACGGGAATCCATATCCGACGACACCCTTTCTCTCGTCGAAGCCGCTTAAGACCGTTGACGAGATGGTTGCACCTTCCTACGCCACCATGTCAGCCGTTCCGAGGCTTCTGGCTCTGAGCGAAGGCGAAGAGGTCCAGCCTCAGAACAACGTCGTCGCTCTGGCGCGTGAGGCGGGGTTCAAGACCTATTGGGTGAGTGCACAGGGGAGAACGGGGCCGAAGGACCTGCCGATTTCGCACATTGCCAAGTCTGCGGACGAGCGCATTTTCGTGAAGCGAGGCGACGATTTCGCCATGGTGGGCGAGCTTGCAGCTCTTTTGGATCGAGCGCCGGACCAGCGCCGTCTCATCGTGCTTCACGCCTACGGCTCGCACGAGAACGTCTGCGACCGCTTGGACGGCGTGGGCAGGCCCTTTGAAGCGCATTGGGGCGAGCAGCTGGATTGCTACCTTGCTTCGGCGCTCAAGGCCGATCAGCTCATCGAGCGGGTCAGCGGGATCTTCAGAGCCAGAGGCGAAACCCATTCGATCCTCTTCGTGTCTGATCATGCCGTTGACTTCCAGCGTGAATTTGGCGTGGCCGGCATGAGCTTCATGGGAAAGAAGCAAGTGAGCGCCGCTTCGAACACGGCAGAGAACGAGCGCCGCGTGCGAAGCAGTCGAAATCCGTTTTCGAAACAGCAGTTCGTCGTGCCGTTTCTGGAGCTGGGCGATTCGGTTTCAGAGACTCAGGTCGCCAGAACGCGCGGGCCTTGTTCTGCTATGGAACTCCCGGCGTACATGCCTACCTGGTTGGGCCTGTCCACGAACTTGACACCGGTTGGCAAAGACATATTCAGATGCGGTGAGGCAGGGCGCTCAATAACCGTCCTGAATCCGAAGGGGAAGCTCACAAGCTACGGCGATCTGAACGCCGGTTTGAAGCTCCCCGAGATCCTCAGGTCATCAACGGAACACAATCGCGAAAGAGAGGTCGATCAACATGGCGTCTTCTGAAAGGGAATGGCCGCTCGGCGTGGCCATATTGTTAGTTTGCCTGCTGTTTTTCCTTAGTCTGGCAACGATTTCTAAGGAAACCGTTCGAAAATCGTCGGCTGTTGAGGGACAGTGGATCGAAGAACAGTTCGGCCATTCGACGCTCACGCGCATCAACGCGATTGCGGACGGATGGTACCTGAAGAGCTTCGACAGGCTGGACAAGAACTCGCTTCGAGACTGGATGTCCGAGGATCCTGCGCAGCGCAAGCGCGAGGAGCGTCTGGCTGAGCAGAACAACGTCGTGCTCACGTGGGCGAAGGAGCGAAAGCTCACGCTCCTCGAACTCGGATTTTGGGTGTTGCGCCGCATCGCGCTCTTCAAGGTGCTCATTCCGCTGTGGTTGCCGCTCGGGCTTCTTGCCGTTTTTCATGGCTGGAACGAGCGTGCGATCAAGCAGACGGACTTCGGCTACACCTCGCCCGTGGTGAATCACTGGGCAAGGTCGGGCATGACGCTTATCACGGTGGTGACGATCCTGCTCTTCTTTGCGCCCGTCACCATTCCGCCCGCTGTGTTCCCGATGCTGATGGCTTTCTGGTCAGTCGGTGCAATGCTCGCCATTGCCAATATCCAAAAACGAATTTGAGGAGGTGGCATGCTCAAAGACTTTGTCAACAACGACCAGTTCGAGGACCTGCTGGAGCTCGTCGAAGATCTCAGCTGGAACGGCATCGGACGCCGAAATCGCGTGACGGCGATTCGGGCGAAGGTCGAAACCTGCATGACGAAGCCGGCGTTTCTGGAGCTCTTGGTTCAGCAGATGCCGCCAGGATGGCGTTGCCGCAGCATCCATGGTTTCGAAAACGGATACAGCGTGATTTTGATTCCAACTTCGAAAACAGTAGTTGGAATCGCTCCGACGGTGCAGCCTGCCTTGTTTTGAAAACGTTCGGCAAGGTTCGTCGGCAGCAGTTGCCTGACAGCGGCTGAAAATTTCGCAGAGAAGGAGAGAAAATCGAATGCACAAGCTCGCATTGACCCTCATGTGTGCTTATCCCTTGGCCACTTTGGCATTGACCTCGAACGCGGTGGCTGCCGAGGAGGGGATTGAGGCTCGCACGCACAACGGGACGGAAGTAATGAAGCAGGAGCCTGAAAAGGCGGTCCCTGCCGACCGCGTGTTTCGTCGTCCTACCATCGTCTTCAAGAACAAGGAGAAGAAGGCCGAAGAGGAGGCAAAGGAAAAGGAGAAGTTCCTGTTTCCGAGCCTCGCCTTCATGGCGCACTTTGACCAATGGAAGCTGCGGCTGGGCGATGTGGTCTTCCTTCAGGACAACGTGTTCTCGCTTTTCAAGAAGCATCCCGACTGCCGACGCATTCAGTCGTCGTGGTCGGACTATTCGGGTCGTGTGGCTTGCCGAAACACAAGCAAGTTCCTTGCAGAAGGCGACGAGGTGATCTTCAGCTACGCCAACGTGAACGAGGTCCTGACGGGGGCAACTTACACGTTCAAAAGTCGACAGCGGGCGGATCAGTTTGCCAAGCGCATCACGGATACGCTTGATGCTACTGGTACCCCGTACTTCAAGGAGATTTACGCTGCAAACAGCGTCTCCTATGACACGCCGATGTTCACAGTTTCCGTTCACGAAGCACAGACCGGGTACATGGTCTCCATCAATGCACACTTCCAGGAGCGCATGCTCGATGCCGAAACCTATGCCAAGGCCAGACTCCAGAAAATCGAGTTTGGAAGCCTGACTGTCGGCGTAACGAAGATCGACGACATTCCGCAGGGCGATGCATTGCCCAAGGTCTGTCGCGATGTGACGAACCCCAAGGACATGGACAGGCGGGAGTTTTACGGAACGTGCTTCGACTTCCCGTACGAAGCCCACATGCAGCTCGACTTCAATCCCGAGACGGGCATTCTGGAGACGGCGGTGCTCTCGCCCATCGGCGTGACCACGGGCTCATTGCTTGAGGAAATGCTGACCAAGCGCTTCGGCTTTTCAAAGTTCTGCCGACGCCTGCAATCTGATGTGTCGCTGGTTTCCATCAAGGAAGCTCCCGAGCGCGGGCGCATTCGCGTCACACGCATGAAGGGACGCCCCGCTTCGCTGTTCGCTGGCACTTGCGAGAACCCGATTATTTACTCAACCGAGATGCGCTACGTCTTTGAAAATCGTCTTCTGCGAAAGGAGGAGGTTGACGTGGCTTACGAACGCCGCAAGCGTGCGGTGGACAGGTCCGAAGAACACAGTCAGGCGTTTGATGCACGCATGAGCAAGATGAAGGGCTTCTTCGAGTGATGGTAGCTACGCTTGAGGCCATTCCCTTCGAATGCTTTTTGGGAGCGGGGGCAACGGTTGTTGCACTGCTTCTGTTTCTCTTTCGGAAGCACAGTCTCCCATGGCAGTTTCGGGCGAGGGTGACCTACGTCTGCGACGGAGATTCGATCTGGGTGAAGACTTGGTACGGGCGGCGAGTAAAGCTCCGTCTTCTCGGGATTGATGCGCCCGAAACCGAGCAGACGTTTGGAGGCATGTCCCAAATCATCCTCGCTCGCATGATCGAGGGCAGGCGCATCGACGTGTCGGCGGTTGATCGCGACATCTATGGGCGTTACGTGAGTGTCGTCCTGTGCGATGGCGAGGACGTCTGTCTGCGAATGATCGAGAGAGGGGCGGCTTGGCCGTATTTCCATTATTTCAACCGCATGCCGCGAGACGTGGCGCAAACGTATCGGCATGCTTATGAAGTGGCCAGAAGGGATCGGATCGGGCTTTGGCAGGAAGAGAATCCCGAAGCTCCGTGGAATTGGCGAAAGCACCATCGTTCGTGGTGGACGCGCTTCGTCTTCTGGCTCAAGCGCGTGCTGGGTCTCTGTTGAGTAGCTTCGAGGGCTTGGCCGCCCCAGCAACTCATCCAGGCGGGCAAAAGGATCGCCCTGTTTCGGCTGACGAAAACAGGGCGATTGAGCTTGGGCAATTTCTCATGGGTATTGCTCTTTCGAGGTTGGATTTGAAATGTCAAGTCTTTTTTTGCTACAGATATTGATACTTATACCCGTCGCTTTTGAAGAGACATTTACTATTGAGGAAAGTAGCCTTGACGCGACCTGCTTTCGTTTCTACGGAAAGTTTCCCGTCTGTCAAGGTCGCCCTTCCAATCCAAATGCCGGTATTTCTCCCTCGCGTTACCTTCACGCGCACATAGTCCCCCGTTCCAAAATCGTTCGGGCGCTTGTAGCGCGAAAAGTAGCAGAGAGGAAAGCCGTACTTGTCCGTGCGTGTCCGCTTATGGGAGCCACGTCCGATGCAGTACGCCTGCAGCGGCCTCAGGTTCTCCCAATCGGCCACGCCGTCGATGCGACCAGCACATAGTGCATCGAGCCAATGCTCTTTCGGCACGCTGAAAGCGTGACGATTGAACTTGGTCAGTGCACCAGAGCCGACTTCGACAGTGCAACCCGTTGCCTGGAGATTCCGATAGAGCGCCCAACGCGTCGCATTGACGGCGGTTGCATCTCGAAGCGGTGTCTTAAGCTGCTTGCGGATTTGAGCCAAAAGAGCAGGCTTCTTCTTGAGGAAATCCTCAATCGGCATAGCTCCCTTCTTTTGGTTGCACTGAGTGCAGGCAATGGCGAGGTTCGAAACTCGGTTGGAACCTCCTCTTGCCTTGGGTATGATGTGCTCGACGTTGAGCACAACCCCGCTCTTGCCACAATAGACGCACTTGCGGTCAAACTTTTCGAGGAGATATTCCTTGAGTTCGTAGCCTGCAAGCTCGCCCTGCTGGTATTCCACGCCGGAGATTGCCGCGTTCTGCATCAGCTGCGTATCGAACTTCACAAGCTCCTGAACAAAACCCGCGACAGGGACAAGCCTTGTCAAGCGGTTCATCCAAGACATGACGGCGTCGACACGATGCTGAAGTGATGGCGCAAGCCAACCCTTCGGCTTTTTCCGATTCAGAAACCGTGGAGCACGGTAGCGAAGATTCCGACTCCGGCGTCCTCGGCGAAGCTGCCTTCTGGACGTCAAGGCGTCTCGGATCTTCGATCCGCGATGGTTGAGGCAGATGAAGGCGAGTGCATGGTGCAAGTTCTTTTCATCCTTCCTCACCACCGCAAGCCCGGTGCTTTTGGAACCGGGATCAACTTTCACCAAAACGTCCTGAATGGCGGACGCTTCACGCGTTCGCTCCTTCAGAATAATGGTGA
>NZ_KQ968547.1:0-7789 GCF_001578585.1 Sutterella sp. KLE1602 | reverse complement strand
GTTAAAACCGCGGGTTTTCTCGGCTCGACTTTATAAATTTTATTGTTGGTGCGCTTTTCCCTCCTGTCCCAGAACATCCGGCCCCATCCCCAGAATGAAAAACGGGCCCCGAAGGACCCGTTTCCCAACACTTGCCTGAGCTTGACCGACTTAAGCGCAGAGCCTTTCGTCCTGCACCCCGACGAGGCGTTCGGGGTGCGTGTAGACGTTGGGACCGCCCGCACGTGCAAAGGCCGCAAGCGTCATCCCGCAGCGTTCGGCCGTTCTCACGGCGAGCGCCGTGGGGGCCGAAACGGCAAAGAGGATCTCGACGCCGCACATGGCGGCCTTCTGGACCATCTCGTAGGAGGCGCGGGAGCTCACGACGAGCGCGCCGTCCCGCCAGCCCTCGCGCGCGCGAAGGCCGAGGAGCTTGTCGAGCGCCACGTGGCGGCCAACGTCCTCGGCGCCGCCCGCGGGCGTGCCGTCGGGTCTGATCCAGACGGAGGCATGGGTGCAGCCCGTGAGCGCGCCGATGCGCTCGAAGCGCTTCAACTGCGCGACGGCGTCGCGGTAGAACCTCATGTCGAAGGTCTGCGTGGCAGGCAGATCGGGCACGGGGCGAAGCGCATCGCCGAGGCTCTCGACGCCGCAGATGCCGCAACCCGTGCGCCCGAGCATGGCGCGGCGGCGGGCCTTGAAGTTGTGGAAGGCTTCGGAGCTGATGGTGATCCTCACCTCGCGGCCCGAGCCGCAGGCTTCAACCACCTCGACGTCGTAGATGTCCGAGACGGACTCGACGATGCCTTCGGTGAGGCTGAAGCCGGTGCCGAACTCCTCGAGCATGACGGGAGAGGCCATCATGACGGTGTGGGAGATGCCGTTGTAGACGAGCGCGACGGGCACCTCTTCGACGACCACGTCCTCGGTCTCGAGGCTCATGAAGTTCTTGAGGACGGGCACGGTCGAGACCGCGCCGGGGAAATCGTTCGGAAGACAGGGCATGTTGCGTCTCCGCAGAATGCGGGCATCCGTCCCGAAAGGGAGCGGATGCCCGGCTTGAGTTCACGGGATCCGGGTCATCAGAGACCGTGGAGCTGGCCCGCATAGAGGATGAAGAGACGCAGGCACATCATGCCGGCCACCGAGCACAGAGCGCTCAGGTAAAACGACATGAGGCCGCCGCCGATCAGGCCCAGGACGAGCGGTCCGCAGAAGCCGACGCACACGACGCCGACCCAGAACTCGATCGCCCAGGCGCCCGTCGTGAAGGCCGCAAAGGCGGCCTGCGCGGCGGCGTTCCCGTTGACGAGGGCCACTGCGATCATGAAGATGCAGAGCGCCTCGGCCGCCATCACGGGCCATTCGGCCGCGTGAAGGAGGTGCTGGTCGCAGCTCTCGTGCCTGTCGCCGAAGGCGAGGCAGGCGAAAGCCTTCGTTGCGGCCATGCCGGCGGAGAGGCCCGACGCCACGAAGAGCGCGGGAAGCACCGCCTGGTTGATCAGCGGGAAGCGGATGAGCGCCGAGATCAGGAAGCCCGTGTACGCGCAGATCGTGAGCGCGAAGACGAGCGCGATCCACTGCAGCACCACGCGCCAGCCGTCGAAGAACCCGACGATGCCGTCGAGGAACCCAAGGCCGACCTTCGGGAGAAGGCCGCGAAGCGCCACGAGCGTGAGGATGCAGACCGTCGGGATGTAGACGAGCAGCGCCATCACGCCGAGACTCATCACGGACGTGGGGTTGTAGTAGATCAGAATGCGCCAGAAGTTGAACGGATTCGTCAAGTCGAGGACGAGGCAGACCATGCCGAGCAGGATGGTCGCCGCGCCGATGACCGACGCCGCCTTCAGGACGGGCGTGTTCTCATGCGCCTGCTTCCTGTAGAGGTTGAGGATGACCGCAGCCGCGACCGCGCCGCCGGAGATGCCTGCAAGGAACAGGTACACGGCGATGGGCCAGGGCCAGGCAATGCCTTGGGAGAGGCCGATTGCAAAGTTCATGTCCATGTCACGCCCCCTTCTTCACGAACGGAATGTACCTCAGGCTCGGACGGGTGCCGAGCTCGGGGCGGATGCGGACCGTGTCCTTGGCGCGGATGAGGCGGCTGATGTACGAGTACGGATCGTTCACGTTGCCGAAAACGAGCGCATCGTACTTGCAGCTCTCCACGCAGGCGGGCTTGCGGCCCTCTGCGAACCTCGTGTGGAGGCAGAAGTCGCAGTTGTCCGCGACCTTCGTCTCCGCGTTGATGAAGCGCGCGTTGTAGGGACACGCCACGATGCAGTACTTGCAGCCCACGCAGCGGTCGGGGTCCATGGTCACGATGCCGGTTTCCGGGTCGTGATGGGCCGCGCCCGTCGGGCAGACGGTCACGCAGGGCGCGTCCTGGCACTGCTGGCACGAGACGCGGACGTACTTGCGCTCGCAGTCGCATTCCTCGAGCTTGCCGCAGATCGGGCACGGCTCCTTGCCGATGACGCGGTGCGACTTCGACTGGCGCTCCATGAGAAGGCGCGAGATGCCGGGAGGCAGATGGTTGGCCTCGTTGCAGGCGGCCTTGCAGTCGCCGCAGCCGACGCACTTGTTCTGGTCAAAGACCATCGCATAGTGCGGCTCGCGACTGCCCGAAGCCTCCGAAGAGGCCGCAAGGGCGGCCGCTTCGGCCGAACCAAGGGTCACGACGCCCGCACCGGCTGCGCCCAGCAGGGCGCGTCGGGTGATTTTAGTCGTCACGATTATTCTCCTGAATGGGCGGGAGGCCGCCGCGGACCGTCATGCGACGGCCGCATTCGCGGCGGCGCCCGCCTCACCGAGAGGACGCTTCAGGCGCCTCTCAGTAGCCGCCCTTGTCAAGGAGCGTCTGTGCCTGGTCGATGTAGCTCAGGGCCGACTTCACGCGGTCCTGGAGGTAGTGGGAGGCATGAGCGCCCCAGCTGCCGTCCTTTTCGATCAGGTCGGAGACTTCCGTGGCCTTGTCGAGAAGCAGGCGGATCTGCGTCTGCTTCTCGTACGGCAGCGCCGTCACTTCAAGGAGCTTCGAGACGCGCTCGACGCCGCCCTTGATCTGCTCGTAGCCGTCCTTCACGGGCTTCTGCCACTTCATGACTTCGCCGTAGACCTCCTTCTCGTCCTGATAGACGAGGCCGGGATCAAGCTCGCTCGTGGCCTTGGAGTGGCAACCGCGGCCCTCGGCGACCGTGTAGTCGGCGGGCGCATTGCGCGCGCAGCTCCACATCAGGTCGACGTAGCCGTGACCGTCCTCGTCCTTCGAGAGGACCCAGGCGCCGTCCTTGTCCTTCGTCCAGGTGGAGGCGTCGGGGCTCACGTTGATCTTGTACGTGTGCAGGCGGCGCACGGCGTCCATCTTGCCGTTGCTGCCGTCGTTGGGGCCGGCGGCCGTGTTCGGCATGTGGCAGACCGTGCACTCGTACTTGCTGTGAGACTTGGTGTGGCTCACCACGTAGGCCTGGGTTTCATGGCAGTCGCCGCATTCCTTCTTCATCGGAGGATTGGTGACGGGAACCATCCAGTCCGGGCCGCCCTGCTTCTGCTGGTCGTGGCAGGAGATGCAGGTGACGCCCTTTTCATAGTGGAAGCTGGAGACGTGCTGCTCGAGCTTCTCGTTGTAGACCTTGGCGAGAATGGCCTTGGATTCTTCGGCAGTCCTCTGCTGGGGCGCGATCGCGTCCTTGCCGAGGGACTTGACGAACTCGTCGTGGCCCTTGAGGTCGAACTCGACGGGAGTCTGCGTTGCGAAGGCCGCGGAGGCGGCCAGGGTGACGATGCCGAGCGCGACGGCCTTCGCCGTGGATTTCATCTGGAATTTCATTTCAATTCTTCCTGGTTTTACAACGGGCTACGGATTCATCACGGCGCCGACGTCCTGCTCTTCGGCAAGGAATTCGGCGTAGCCGTCCTCGAGGTACTTGTTCGAGTACAGGAAGACGGTTCCTATGGAGCTCGTTGTAAATCGAATGTCCTGCTTTTCTGGGTCCTGGGCGATCATCTTGAGCATCTCCTGGAGCTCCTCGGCCTCGATGCCGAAGGGAGGCTCCTCAAAGACGCCGATGGCCACCGGACGCGGATAGACGCGGCTCGACTCGCGGATCATGTCGACCACCTGCTCGACCGGGTTGTTCTCGGCCGAGAGGATGCGCGCGTACGAGCAGGAAAGCAGCGGACGGTAGTGGTAATAGGTCACCTTGTCCCAGCTTTCCAGAGAACAGACGCCGTAGTCGCCCTCGAGCACGCGGGAGAGCACCTCGTCGAAGTACTCGCGCGTGATCTCGCGCGCCTCGCCCTCGGGCTCCGTCTTCGCGTCGGCCGCCTCGGCGGCCTTCACGACGCTCGCAACGTTGCCCGCGAGGAGGTTCTGGATCACCTCGCGGCGCGAGAAGACCCGGCGCTGCGCCTTCTGGGTCGCAACCTCGTCGGCATGCGCCTTCATCTCGCTCTTGCTGCGGAACTTCACCACGTTGGCGGAGACGCCGTCAGTGCGGCCAAGGACCGCGTCGATGTCGGCTTCGGCTTCGCGCACGAGCTCGTCGACCTCGGGCGCTTCGGCGACGCTCGCCCTCTTTGCGAAGCGCTCAAAGAGCGTGTCGCCGTCGATGAGCTTCACGTCGCGGCTGCTGTCGGCCACCGTGTCGATGAGGACGAGCATGTCGGCCTTGAGCTGCGAGAGCCTTGCGGCCTCGCGGGCAGCTTCTTCGTCCGCCGGGGTCTGGGCGCCTTCGGGCGCCGGATTCATGTTCTCTTGCATCTTCATCCGTTCCTTGCCCATGACTTAGAGAAGACCTTCCTTCTTCATGACCGGAACGGCCTTGGCGAGACCGTACTCATTGAGGCACTTTTCCGTCGGAGCGCCGGTCTTCACGTCGAAGTCCATGAGCTCGAAGAAGAGGTCGAAGCTCTTCTCGATGTCGTCGTGCTCCATGCGGATCGTCCCCTTCGTGAACGGGGCGCGACCCTTGGCGTCGTCGAAGATCCAGTCGGGATAGCGGTCGTGGACGTGGCGCATGTCCTTCGTCTTGAGCTGGCGCATCGTGTAGAGGCGCTGCAGCAGGAAGGCGCGCAGGCCGGCCTTGTCGAGCTCGTCCTGGGTCATGGAGATGCCGGTCACGGCCTTGAAGACCTTGCTTTCCATCTCGATGTCACCGATGTAGCCGCGCTCGCGAAGCGGAGAGAGTTCCCACGGGGCCGTCCAGGAGCAGATGCCGAGCATGTCGTGCAGCTCCTTGCGGGCGATGACCCAGCGCAGGCGGATCATCTTGTACTTGTTGGTCGGACGATAGTCGCCGATGCCGTCGACGGCGGAGCCGTCGCCCCAGAACTTCGCGGCGATCTCGCGCTGGAGCTCCAGCGGCAGACCGGAGGTCGAGAAGTTGATGTGGCCGTGGCTCATCGGATCGCGGTTGTACATGCAGTTGAGAACCGTGCCGATCTGGCCGTCGTTTTCATTGCCGTGGTGCTTCGGATGGCCGACGGACCAGTAGAGCGTGTCGTGGTTCTTCTTCCATTCGTCTTCGGTGAGGCCGAAGTGCTCGAGCATGACGGGCGTCGTCTCGCCCATCCAGCGGCCGAACTCGCCCTTGCGGTAGGCGATGCGCGGCAGGATGTCCTGGAGGATGCGCGGATCGGGATTGTCGATCTTGGACCAGTCGATGCTCTTGTACTCCTCTTCGGGCAGGTACTTCTTGAAGTAGCCCTTGGTGTACATCGTGCAGAAGTCGCGGTGGAGCTGGCCGTAGTTGCACCACAGGCCCAGATCGTCCATCGTCTGGCTGCCGACGAGGCAGGCCTCGCGGGAGACGGGCTTCATCAGGTCCTTGAGGAGCGACGGGAAGAACCAGCGGCCGTAGAGCGCCATGCAGGTCTGTTCGGTGATGGCGTTGACGTTGTACTTCGCGGCCGTTTCATCGTCGCGGATCACGGAGTAGCAGCGGATCGGGCAGGCGTAGCAGCCCGTGTTGCGCACCGTGTAGTTCCACATCGTCGGGCCCATGTAGAACTCGGACGAGCAGGTGCGGTAGCCGATGTGGTTGAGGTTGTGCGGGTCCATGTCCGCGTCGGTGAGCATGACGGGCGGATTGGCGGCACCCCACTTGGCACCCGGGAAGGCGGACCAGCGGCTCGCAGGCGTGTGGTACTCGAACATCGGATGCGGCTTGCGCGAGACGATGGAGTGCGTGTGCGCGCCGAGGATCTTGCGGTGGGAGTCGATGAGCTCCTCCCATTCCTTCGGATCGGCGTGGATGTGGATGGCCTGGTTGCCGTAGACGACGATGCCCTTGAGGTGCTTCTTGCCCATCACGGAGCCGAGACCGCCGGCGGAGTGGCTCTTGTCGACCATCATGTTCGACATCGGCACGAGGTTTTCACCGGCCTGGCCGATCACGCCGAAGCTGGCTTCGGGTGTCGTTTCCTTGGCGAGGACCTCGGCGGAACGGCGGGTGCCCTGCCCCCAGGCAGCGGAGGCGTCGCGGATCTCGACCTTTTCGTTGTGGATGTAGAGGTAGACGGGGCTCTTGGCTTCGCCTTCGATGATCACGAAGTCCCAGCCCGCGAACTTGAGCTTGTGGGCGAGTTCGCCACCGACGTGGGCGGAGGCGATCAGAGAGCGCGGCCAGGCGGTCGGCCAGAGCGTCGTGATGGCGGTGCGGCCGGAGCAGATGGCGCCGGTGCCCGAGAGCGGGCCCGGAGCGATCACGAGCTTGTTTTCAGGTGCGTAGCAGTCGGTTTCGGGCGGAACTTCGTCCCAGAAGACCTTGTAGCCGAAGGCGGTGCCGCCGATGTAGCCGTCAAAACGCGGGAAGGTCGGCTCGACCGTGATCTTGCCGGTCGTGAGGTCAACGCGCAGACCCTTGCCGGTGTAGCCGTATTTCTTGTTTTCAGACATTTCTAGCTTCCTCTAATCAACGATGGCAGATGCTGCACTGGTCGCGGTTTTCCTGCGGCAGGTAGCCGTGGATGCTCTGGCGCGGTTCATCACCCGTGCGGTCCATCCAGGGCACGTAGCGGATGGCGGCGGCCGGACAGTGCTTGACGCACTTGGGCTCCCCGTCGCAGAGGAAGCACTTGCTGGCCTTCTTCTCCTCGACGTCGAAGGTCATCATGCCCCACGGGCAGGCCTTTTCGCAGAGGTGGCAGCCGATGCACTTTTCCTTGTCGACGCGGCGGGCGCCCGTCTTCGGATCGACCACGATGGCGCCCTGCGGACAGGCGTTGGCGCACGGCGTCGGATGGGCGCACTGGCGGCAGGTGTCCTGAACGACGATGCCGTCGCCCCAGATGCCCTTCGTCGGCGGATAGACGTTCGTGCCGGCATGGCCGAACATGACGTTGCGCGTGATCTTGATGCGGGCCAGACGCGGGTCGGCCTTGCCTTCGTTGAACTCGGTGCATGCGAGCTCGCAGCGGTGGCATGCAACGCAGAGGTTCGGGTCGCAGATGAGGATGCCCTTGGCGGTCTCAAGCACGATGTAGGGACGCACGCCGCTCGCGGCGCGCGCCTGGTTCATCATGCCGATCGCAGCCATGACGGACGTAGCCTTAAGAAAGCCGCGGCGCGTGAAGTCCTGCGGCAGGCTGAGCTTGGACAAGAAATCCTGAAGCTCCATGGTGTTTCTCCTGATTGTTGTTTTACAAAAGACCGGTCCGGGTGTTCCGGTGCGAGGGGCCGGACCGGCGGCGCCCTGTCGGGCAGCCGGTCGTTGTCGGAGATCACAAACAAGTCGCGGAGTCCTCATCGGGATGAGAAATCAGCATTTTTTTGGGTTCATCTCGGAAGTCCGTGGAACGCGGCCTT
>NZ_KQ968546.1:0-2521 GCF_001578585.1 Sutterella sp. KLE1602 | reverse complement strand
ATCCGTTTGCGGATCGTACTGCGACATCTTCAGCACATGCACTCGCCAATCCCCCGCCTTGTGCCTCCACCAAAAGAGGGGAGCTCCGAGCGAGCTCCCCTCTTTCAACATTGCATTCAAACCGAATTACTGCTCGAAGTGCAACTCGATGCGCCGGTTTTGTTGACGACCTTCCTCAGTGCCGTTGTCGTACTTGAACGACTCGCCCCTACCCTCTGCGGCCAGTTGCCCTTCTCCGCCAGATAGGCCTTGACAGCTTCGGCACGGCGCAGGGAGAGCCTCAGGTTGTAGGCATCGGTTCCCATGCTGTCCGTCCATCCCACCACGGTCACGCGATCCTCTCCATGGTTGGCTTTGATGACTGTCAGGGCCTTGTCCAGAGCGGCCTTGCCTTCCCGACGAAGCGTCGACTTGTCAAAATCGAAGTACACGTCATGAAGTTCGATGACCGGCACATTGGCGCAGTCCTTGTAGAAGGCCTCTTCATAGAACTGATGGCGCAACTCATCATTGCTCATGAGCCCTTCAAGATCCTCTGTCTTCACGCAACCCGGGAGGCGGGCGAGCGCTTCAACAGCAGCCTTCTCTTCGGGCGTATAGCCCGCAGAGACCACGTGCACGCATGACCTCGGATTGGCCTTGAGGAAGGCCTGAATCGCTTCGGCGGGCTTATGCTTTCCTTCGGTCTGCACATCGAAGTCGCCGTCTGTGACGATGAACAGAGATTGAGTCCCGGATACCGGCGTTGAAAGGAAGTCAAAACCTCGCTGTCCCAGCCACGTCGGACGACCGAATGCCTCCAGATCCTCAACAAGCTTTTCATCAACGAGCTTGAGCATCGTTTCCTTGTCCCGCTGCCCACCCGCAGCCATGACCGTGAAGGGCGCCAGCGAATAGAGCCCCGACGTCATGTCCGTCTTTTCCAGGGCGTAACCCGCTGCATCCTTCACAAAGGCTTTGGCGAGCGAGACGCGCCGAAGCTTGTCGAGCGCATCATTGGCCGGCGGCACCGGACGCACGCGGGCCTGAAACTTGCCCTCTTCGATCAGTTGATCGTAGGCCTTACCGGCCTCGTCCTTCATCTCTCCGACAGTGCGCTGCATGGAACCCGACACATCCACCATGAAGGTGAAGCCGTCTGCCGCCTTGCCGCACTCTTCAATGCGAACCGTCTCGGCGGCCTGAACGGCCGTCACCGTCAGGCTCAAGCAAGCGAGCGTCGCCAAGACCGTTTTCTTGATTTCAAACATCTTCAACCTCCTCTCAAAACGCGTACTTGAAGCCGACGCTCACGTCATAGTCTTCGCTGAAGTCGTTGCCCTTTTCACGTTCGAACTTCGCGTAGAGGCGCCAGTCGCGGGCAAGCTGCCAATCGGCATTGACGCCGTAGTAGAAGCGCGTGCCGTCGATGTCACGAGCACTGACCTTGAGGCTGTCGCCGTCCACACCGGTGTAGGTGATGTCCTGATCGCCGTCGATGAATTCATGCTTCACGCCGCCGATCAAGGCAATTTGGAAGTAGCGCTTGTCCAAGTCGTTGATTGAACCGTAGTTGAACTTCTTGCCAAGCACCACACCGGCACGCCCCGTCAGGTAGTCCGCATCACCCTGATCTACCTTGAGACCGGTGGAGGTGGTGTAGTCCGCACCCTTCGCACGGAAGTAGCTCAACTGAAGTTGCGGTTCGAGAAACCAGTGATTGAACCACTGACGATCATCAACGTTTTCACCAAACGAAAACATATGACCCACTTCAACGCTGGCACCGAAACCCCAGGTACCGTAATCGGCCTTGGACTTGTCCATGCCGGTATTGTCAAAACCGTCGAGTTCCTGTTCATAGCGACCTGCCTGCAGCACGAAGTCGGCATAGGAGCCCTTGTCGTGCATCCACGTGGCATACGTATTCCTGAAGCGTACCCGTGGTATAGCCGACACCAAGCCCCTTCTGATCGGCGTCACTGTAGCGGAACGCACCACCAAAGAGCCAGGCGCTTTCTTCATCAGCCTTCACAAGGTGGTCAAGACCCAGATTCAAGCCATAGATTTCCTGCTTGAAGCCGGGCAGCCCGGATCCACTAAGACGATTCTGCTTGGCAAACGCCTTGGCCCAAAGACCGTCCTGCGCACCATAGCGAACTTCGCCAAGACGAGTGCGGAGATCTTCAAGATCGGCATCATAAGCGAGAGCCATCGACGCAGAGTTGGCCACCGTGATGTTGTCGTGGATTTCAGGAGGCGTATCCGGATCCACCGGTTGATCGGGATCGGTGATTTCCTGATCGTGTCGGACTAGATACCAATGCCCTTCGCCGTTGTTCGGCTTGCCGGCACTCGTGTTGTCCAACGATTCACGGTCATTGTCGAGTTTGTCTTCCTCTCCTGTCGGCACAAAGCGCACCTGCCACATCGAAACCATGCCACGGCCCGTGAAAGTATCTTGCCCGTTCGGCCCCGTCAGGGTCATGGAACCGGAGGCTTGCTCAACCTAAAAGTCGTCTAATGCGGCCACGATTCAACT
>NZ_KQ968545.1:0-20953 GCF_001578585.1 Sutterella sp. KLE1602 | reverse complement strand
CGACAATTTTATGAGTACAAGCAAAAGTGCTGCACCAGAATCGCAAAATGATCCTGTGATTTCGCGTTCGTTTTACTGCTTAATCCCTGTGCAAGAAGAGATTTAAGAACTTATCCACTGGATCATCTTGAATAACTTGAGATTGACTGACTTCGTCAGCCCCGCTTGACCCCACCCATGTGTGCCACATGGATGGGGAATGCGCGGGGAATCCGTTCAACTTCATGAAAACGACTCGGGCGCAAGCTCCTCAGGCAGATCGCCTTCAGGCGTGCGTACGCCAGACGCCCTTGCGCCAGTAGTGCCACAGCACGACGCCCGCCGTGATGTAGTAGATCCAGTCGGCGGTCCAGACGACGGCGACGTTCGTCGTGAGGCGCGTGATCGTGAAGACGTAGCAGAGATAGACGGCCGAGGCGGCGATGGTCGCGACCGAGCTCTCCCAGGTTCGGCCGATGCCGCCCATCACGAAGAGCAGATACATCGCGGGCACGGCCGTGAGGAAGGAGCCGAGCATCACGTAAAAGGTCGCGTTCGCGGCCGAGATCACGCCCTCGATGCTCGTGAAGACCCCGAGCACGGCCGAGGGGAACACGGCGGCGAGCAGCATGACGGGCAGCATCGAAACGGCGCAGAGCACGAGGCCGCGTCGCACGAGGCCCGGCACCTCGTCCTCCCTGCCCTCGCCGATCAGGTTTGCAGCGACGGCACCGCACGTCGAGCCGAAGGCGTGGATGAATAGGAAGAGCGTCGAGCAGATCTGGCGCACGATGTTCGAGACCGCCAGAGGCTCCTCACCGAGATGCTCGACCGCGAGGAAGAAGAGAAGCCACGCAAAGAACGCAAAGGCCTCCTGCACCATCAGCCAGCGCCCAAGCCTGAAGAGCGAGCGCTGCAGCGCGCCGTCCCAGGAGAAGCTCCCGAAGAGCGCATACTTCCCGTGGTCCACACGAAGGAGCACGTAGCCGAGCAGGAACACGAGGCAGACCGCCTCCGAAATCGTCGAGGCAATGGCCGCGCCCGCAATGCCCATCGCGGGCACGGGACCCGCGCCGAAGATGAGCACGTAGTTGAGGACGAAGTTCGAGGCGACCATGACGAGCGAGCTCGCCGTCAGGACGCCGGGCCTGAGCGTCGCGATGAAGAACGCACGCAAAAGCGCGCAGGCAAACACAAAGGGCAGGCCCCAGACGCGCCAGTAGAGATACGTGTCGGCCGCCTCAGCCACCGCCGCCGACTCGCAGGCCGTATCGAGAAAAGGCTTGGCCGCAAGGTCGGAGAGCACGATGAGAACCGCCGCGAGCCCCGTGAGAAAGAGCACCCCGGAGCGGAACGACCGCCCGATCTCCGCCCAGGCCTTCTCGCCGTTCTTCCTGCTCATGTGCGCCTGCACGCCGAAGCCGTACCCCATGCCGAACATCATGAGCATGAGGAAGAAGACGCCCGCGAGCGCTGCGGCGCCGAGCTCCACTTCGCCGACACGCCCGAGAAAGGCGACGTCGGTCATGCCGATGAGCTGCTCGAGCAGGAAGCTCAGCATCAGCGGAACGGCCATGCGGAAGATGGTGCCGCTCGAATAGATGCGGCGGCGTTCGATTTCGAAGGACATGTGCAGAAAGACTGAAGAGGCCCGAAACGCAGGCCCTGAACTGAAAGTGCCGTATTTTAGCGACTTGCAGGCTACTTTTCAGCGCGCCCGCGAGCGCCAAAAAGTCAGGGCGCCCGTCCGAAGACAGGCGCTCCTCATCCTTTTTTAGGCTCTTACTCATTGATGTTCGGGCCACTCATAAAGAAGGTCCACCGGTCGGGCTCTTTCTTTCCTATCGATCAACCTGAGCTCCCACTCCAGATCCTGAAGCACTTCCTTCGCAATCTCGTCCTCGGGATTCTTCGCCACTCGTTCCTTGTAGCGCTCGATCGTTTCCTCGATATCCTGTCGGTACGTAATCCCTTCCATTATGAATTCCCTCAAGATCGTCCATGAAAACGACGCGGATATCGCAGCCATGCTGCCGGGCAATCCTCACGCCATCGGTGCTCCCGATCTCTTCGTCGAGAGCTCTGCCCGGTCCTGCGTCGGACGGGTGCCGCAATCTGAGTATAGGACTTGACGCCCTGACCGACGACCTCAATTCGGGCGGGCCAGATACCGTAAATTCACTCATGCTCTATGCCGTCCGTCAACATATGAACACATAAACATATGCACAGAGAAGCATAAGTGGATAATGGTCTTGACCCTCGAGAGGTCGTTGAATCGGACACGGGCGTGTCGGTGATCGGCCTCTCTCTGAAAAAAAAAGGAGAAAGACCATGTCCAAACAAGTTTTGCTTGATCGTCGCGGCTTCCTGCGCGGCGGCGCATCCGTCGCCATGGCGGCGGTTCTCGGATCCTCTGAAATGTTGGCGGCTGAAGCCGGTGAAAAACCGAAGATTCGTCCGCTCGAAGGCAAAATGGATTATGAGTCCATTCGCAAGCGCGCCCGTGAAATGATGATGCCGCGCTGCTACGTCTGTCCTGAATGCAACGGCAGGGGGCCCTGCGTCGGTCAGGTTCCCGGTTTCGGCGGCATGGGCGCAAGCCGAGGCTTCCAGGCCAACTATGACTCTCTCGCCGCAGTGCAGCTCAACAGCCGTGTGATCCACGGAGTGCATGTGCCCGACACGTCCATCGACTTCTTCGGGACGAAGATCTCCATGCCGGCCGTTGCCGCGCCGACGGGCGGCACCACCTACAACATGGGCGGCAAGCTCACCGAAAAGGAATTCGTCACTGCCATTTGCGGCGGCTGCACGAAGGCCGGCACGCTCGGCGCCGTGGCGGACGGCATCGGTGATCCGCTCCCCGTCTTCGAGGAACGTCTTCAGACGCTCAAGTCCCTCGGCTACAAGGCCATCGTCGGTCTCAAGCCGCGTCTCAACAAGGACATCATCGAACGCATGAAGCTTGCCGAACAGGCCGGTGTCGTCGCGCTCACGATCGACCTTGACAGTGCAGGCCGAGCCGCTCGCGCCACGAAGGGCCAGACTGTCGAACCCAAGACCTTCGAACAGTTGAAGGAACTCGTCAGTGCCTCGCCGCTTCCGCTTCTTTTCAAGGGCATCATGACGCCTGACGAAGCCGAACTGTGCGTTCAGGCGGGCGCCGCCGGCATCGTCGTCTCCAATCACGGCGGCCGTACGCTCGCCGACACTCCGGGGACGGCAGCCGTGCTCCCGCGCATCGCCGACAAGGTCAACGGTCGCTGCTACATCATGGTGGACGGCACGGTTGCCCGAGGTACCGACGTCGAGAAGTATCTGGCGCTCGGCGCCCAGTGCACGCTCGTCGGCCGTCACTTCGTCCGTGCTGCTCATGGCGGTCTCGAAGACGGCGTTGCGCTCTTTGCCAACAAGATCAAGAGCGAACTCGCGGTCGCGATGGTTCTCACCGGCGCACAGCGCATCTCCGACATCAATCGCAAGATGATCGTCATTCCGCCTGAGTACCTTGCTTGAGGCGAGAGCCTCATGATGCTCCCGGCGTCTGAGACGCCTCGGAGCATCTCACGCCTGGCAACGCCCGGTCCTTCGATCGGGCGTTTGCTTTTGAAGCGCAAGGCGGGCAATATCAAGGCATCAGCTTAAGGGCCGTACTCCATGTATTCAGTTGAATTCGCTTATAACATCGTGCCGTCCGACGAGGCCGGGCAGGGACTCTCCAACCTTCTCATCCGTCAGCTTGCCGCGATCGAAAGCGGCAAGGGACTTCAGCAGGCCGCCCGCAGCCTTGGCGTCTCCTACCGCTATTTCTGGGGGCAGATCGAGATCTGGGAGGAGAGATTCGGACAGAAGCTCGTCATTCGTGAACAAGGCAAACGCGCGCGACTCTCGCCGCTTGGCCAGAAGCTTCTCTGGGCGGAGCGAACCGTTATGGCGAACTACGCCGTTCAAATGGAGAAGATGCGGACCGAGCTCAACGCTGCTTTTGCCGCAGCCTGCAACCCTGATGCGGACATCGTGACCATTGCCGGCTGCTTCGATCCATGGCTCGCGACCTTGCCCGCCTTTCTCTTTCCTTCTCATCTCATCGCGGACCTGCAGTTCAGTACCAGCGTCTCGGGGCTCCGGGCTCTGGCAGACGAGAAGTGCGATTTCGCCGGCTTCAACTTTCCCCGCGGCGCCGGCAGAGAGAGTGAAGCGGCCCGTACCTTCGCTCCTCTCATCGATCCCGAAGCCATGTGCCTCTGTCGATTTGCCTCCCGCACTCAGGGACTGGCCGTGGCACCCGGAAATCCCCTTCGCATCTCCTCCATCCGGGATGTCTTGCGCGACGGTCTTCAATATGCAGGCCGCGCTGTCGGTACCGGGACCGAAGTCCTTTTGAGAGATTTGTGTGCTCAGGCGGATCTGGATCCGGCAGGATTGCACCGCGTTTCGACGGAGGTGTCGCATCGCGCCGTCGCGATGGCCGTCGCTGCAGGACGTGCGGACGCGGGCCTCTGCGTAGAAAACGCTGCACGGCAGGCCGGCGCCGACTTTCTGCCTTTGACCGTTGAGGACTACTTTCTGGCTTGGAGAAGAGAATCGGCGCCTGCACATCTCGACAAGGTACTCAGCACACTCTCCTCGGATGAGTGGCGAAGCACTGTCATCCGATTCGCCGGTGTTTCGGGCATCAATTGCGGAGAGCCGGTCGATTGCCGTACTGAGTTTGGTTGGTGGGGATGAGAGCGGGCGTGATCGCTTGCAGGTGCAAACGGGACGAGAGAAAGCCGGATGCCCGTCAGATAAAGCCTCAAGCCGTCAATAACGGGAGGCCGTCAGACGAGCAGCGGTTGAGGGACAATTTCAGCGGGTGAACGCCTTGCCGATGACAAAACCGAGACCAACGCCCAGAAGGTCCGGAATCGTGAACACAAAAGCGCCGAAGACAAAGGCGCAAATCACACCGATGATCGTGCCGGTGGCAAGTCCCTCTCTTCCTCCGATGAGTGCTCCGAGGATGGGCGGAAGGCAGTGAAGCAATGCAATGATGACTACCATGATGGGATACCTCAAGAAGGGATGGTGCGGGCAAAGCCCGGCCTGTGTGCTTCGGAGCCTTTGGAGACCAGCCGATTGACCTGAGGTTTCGAACAGTCAGGTTTTAGGTGGCGATATCGAAGGATGGCTCGCGTGTGACAGCAGGCAGGAGCGTGCTCGACTATGCATGTTGTTTTCGAATCGCATGGATCTCATGGAGGGAACTAGCGAAATCTTTTTCATTATAGGATGCCGTGCATGGAATGACTTTGCCGGACACCACACGGTACGGATCGATCCCTCACTGAAAATCGATGGATGAGAGTCGGGAATGGATTTTCATCTCCTCCGGGCAGGGCCATGCGAAGTTGCCCGCGAGCGCCAAAAAGTCAGGGCGCCCGTCCGAAGACAGGCGCCCCTCATCCTTTTTTTTAGTCAAGCCCGTGCAGGGCGCGGCTTATTTCTGAGCCGGCTCCCACTTGCAGCGGACCGGCGAGACGATTTCACCCGTCTTCTTCATCGCCGCAAAGGCCTTGTCGACCGCCTTGCGGTCAAGACCCGTAAGTTCGGCGACCTTGCCGGCATTGAGCGGTTCGCCCGCCTTGCGCATGGCTTCGAGAATGACGTCCTTGTCTTCCATTTCTGTCTTCCTTTGACTTCGTAGGGTTCGGGGCGGCACACCGCCCCCTCTGTCAGCTCATTGTCCCAGACTTTCGGAAGGGCTGTCCCGATTGACATAGTGTTTTACAAACACTCCTCATGATATTGATGACATCAATTTGAACGATTGAACGGCCCTATTCCTGAGCATCCGCCGCGTCCATCCGCGAACCGACCGTCCGCCTCCATCGTCATCAAAACGTCATGTCCGTGTCGTCTTCGTGAAGCACAAGGTCTTCAGAATCTCACGGCGACGGCGAACGTCGTGCGGCCCGCGCCTTCAGTTCGTTTTCTCCGGTGCCGGAGCCTCAGCGTGAGTCGTCACCGCATTCAGACCTTTGTTTTCGGACTCCGTGCGGAGTCCGGCGCGGGACTCTCCCTTCATTCGTCATTCGGAGCTCCGCGCGTTGCTGCAGGAAATGTAAATGTTCAAGATCCGCAAGACCGCCGCCCTCGCGGCCCTCTTCTGTTCCAGCGTCCTCAACGCCTGGGCCTCGGCCGATCACATGGTGATCGCGATGCCGCAGATTCCGACCATCATCGAGCCGCAGGGCATCAACAACAACGCGATCGACCGCTATGTCGGCAACGTCTTCGAGACGCTCCTCAAGGCGGACCAGAAGACGGGCGAGCTCAAGCCGGGACTTGCCGAATCGTGGTGCCGCCTCTCACCCGACACGGTCGAGTTCAAGCTGCGCTCCGGCGTCAGGTTCCACGACGGCACGCCGCTCACGGCCGATGACGTCGTCTTCACGTTCGGGCCCGAGCGCTTCTCAGGCGAAAAGGCGCCGGGCCGCGCCGTCGCCTGGGAATTCCTCGGCAACCTCAAAGAAGTGGTCAAGGTCGACGACCTCACCGTTCGCGTCACCATGAAGGCGCCCGACCCGATGGTCGAGCGCCGCTTCTCCGCGCGCACCTCCGAGATCATCTCCGAGGACGGCTGGAAGGCTGCGGGCGGCTGGGAGAAGTGGCTCAAGGCGCCCGTGGGCACGGGTCCCTACAGGATCGCCTCCTTCAAGACCGGCAACCGTCTTGAGCTCACGCGCTTCGACGGCTACTGGGGCAAGACGGCACCCGCCGCCAAGGTGAGCTTCGTCGAGGTGCCCGAACTCTCCGCCCGCGTCGCGGGCCTTCGCTCGGGCGAATTCGACCTCATCACCGAAGTCCCGCCGGATCAGGTGAAGCCTCTTTCTGCCGACGGCCGCATCGACGTCACGGGCGGCGCCATCGACAACATCTACGGCCTCGTCTTCGACTGCAAGTCCTCCGCCGTCATGCAGTCGAAGGAACTCCGTCAGGCCATCCTCCACGCGATCGACCGCGACATTCTCGTCAACGCGCTCTTCGCGGGCCGCACCTCCACGGCCGACAGCTTCCAGTCGAAGACCTTCGGCGAACTCTATCTCGCCACGGCGGGCGAAAAACTCTACGATCCCGCCAAGGCCAGGGCTCTCGTCAAGGCCTCGGGCTACAGGGGCGAGCCCATCGTCTGGCGCATCCAGGCGGGCTACTACACGCAGGAGCTCGTCGTCACGCAGGCCGTCGCCTCCATGCTCAAGGCCGCAGGCCTCAACGTGAAGATCGAGGTCAAGGAAAACTGGACCCAGGTCGAGGCGCCGGGCCGCGACCGCATGATCAACAACGCGAGCTTCTCCGCCTACTATCCCGATCCCGTCGCCCAGCTCTGGCGCCGCCTCAAGCCCTCGAGCTTCTGGGTGCAGAACGGCTACGTCGCCGACTCGGCCGAGTACAGGCGCTTCTGCGAGCTTGGCGAAAAGCTCGAGACGAGCGTCGATCCCGCCGAGCGCAAGGCCGCCTGGGGCGAGATGCTGAAGGTCTTCTCGCAGAATCCCTGGGCCTGCCCGCTCTACTCGCTCCCGATGCTCTACGCCAAGCAGAAGAACGTCGTCTGGGAGGCGAGCGCCCTCCAGGGAAGCCTCGACCTCTCGGCGGAGAACTTGTCCTTCCAGTAATGCCGGCATCCTCCGGCATCGGATTCCGGACGACCTCCCGCGCAGGGCGGCCGTCCGGGATCCGGCCCCGCACGCCGAACGCACGAAAGCCGCGGACGCAGGGATCCCGTCATCCCGTGCGTCCGCCCGCGTTCTCCGTCCCGGTCTTTCCGGATTCCTCACGTCCCTCACCTTCAATACATGTCTCACATGTCCAACATGTCTGCAGAGACCTTCTCCACCTGCAAGCTTCTTGACGTGCGCGGCCTTCGCGTCTCGTTCGACGCCGTCGACGTGCTGCACGGTGTGGACCTCACCGTTCACTGCGGGCGCATCCATGCGCTCATCGGCGAGTCGGGCTCGGGCAAGAGCGTCCTCGCCCGCTCGATCCTCGGCCTGGCCGGCCGCGGCGCCCGCACCACGGGCTCCATCCGCTTTCTCGGCCGCGAGCTCGTCGGTCTTTCCGAACGCGAGTACCGCGCCATCCGAGGGGCCGACATCGGCCTCGTCGTCCAGGACGCCATGTCCGCGCTCAACCCGATGCGCACGATCGGCGAGCAGCTCGTCGAAACCATCGCCTGCCGCCATCCCGACTTCCGAAGCGGCGCCTCGCGTGCTTCGCGCAGCTCACGCGCCGACCGCCACGACATTGCGCTCGAGCTTCTGCGCACCGTCGGCATCACCGCGCCCGAAAAGCGCATGAACGCCTACGCCCACCAGCTCTCGGGCGGCATGCGCCAGCGCGTGATGATCGCGCTCGCCCTCACGGGCAGCCCCAGGCTGCTCCTCGCCGACGAACCCACCACGGCGCTCGACGTCGTCGTGCAGCGGGAGCTCCTGCAGGAAATGCGTGCGCTCGTGCAGGCGCGCGGCATGTCGATGCTCATCGTCACGCACGACCTGAACCTCGCCCGCGACGTCGCCGACGACGTCTCCGTCATGTACGCGGGCCACGTCCTTGAGGAAGGCCCCGTCTCCGACGTCATCACGCGTCCCGCCCATCCCTACACCGAAGGCCTTCTGAGGGCCATGCCCGCCATGGACGGCACCCGCGGCCGGCTCATCCCGATCAAAGGCGAGATTCCGCCGCCCGACAAGCTCGGCTCGGGCTGTCCCTTCGCCTCGCGCTGCCCGCGCGTCACGAACGCCTGCCGCGAAAGTCTCGGCGCCATGACGGCCGTCGAGGACGGCCGCAGGCGCACCCGCTGCGACGCCGCGCTCCTCACCGCCGCCCCGCATGCGCCTTCGTGCGCCTCGCGCCTTGCGTCCCTGCCCGTTCAGGACACCGAGTTTCCCGTCATCTCCGATATCCGCATCGCCCGCCACTGCTACGTCTCGAG
Organism: Sutterella sp. KLE1602; assembly: GCF_001578585.1. Lineage (NCBI taxonomy): Bacteria > Pseudomonadati > Pseudomonadota > Betaproteobacteria > Burkholderiales > Sutterellaceae > Sutterella > Sutterella sp. KLE1602. The sequence goes on along the minus strand of NZ_KQ968545.1, from coordinate 11,997 downwards.
GCAGGGCCTTCTCGGCCGCCGCCGTCCCTGGGACGTCCTGCAGGACATCGACCTGCAGGTCCGCTCGGGCGAGGTCATGGGACTCGTGGGCGAATCGGGCTGCGGCAAATCGACGCTCGCGCGCCTCGCGCTCGGCCTCATCGAGCCCACCGAAGGCACAGTGCGCTTCAAGAACGCGCCGATCCCTGAGCGAGACTCCGCCGCCTGGCGCGCCCAGCGCGCCTCCATGCAGATGATCCATCAGGACCCGTACGCCTGCTTCGATCCGCGTCTTCCGATCATCGAGCAGGTGGCCGAACCGCTTCGCCACCACAGGGGCCTCTCGAAGGAGGCGGCCGCGAAGGCCGCGCTCGAAGTGCTCAGGGCCGCAGGCCTTCCCGCGCACCACGCCGGCAGGCGTCCGTCCGTCATGTCGGGCGGCCAGCTCCAGCGCGCGGCCATCGCCCGCGCCGTGGCGCTCGAACCCGCGCTTCTCGTCTGCGACGAACCCGTCGCCTCGCTCGACGTCTCGATTCAAGCGCAGGTGCTCGAACTCCTCCTGCAGCTTCGCAACCGCATGAAGATGGCAATGCTCTTCGTCTCGCACAACCTCAGCGTCGTGCGCTGCATCTGCGACCGCGTGACCGTGATGTACCTCGGCCGCATCGTCGAGTCGGGCACCGTCGAAGCGGTCTTCAGCCGGCCCCTGCATCCCTACACGAAGCTCCTCATGGCCTCGACTCCGGGCGCCGACGCGCACGTCGTGCGCTACTACCCGAAAGGAGCCATGCCCAGTCCGATCGACCGTCCGAAGGGCTGCGTCTTCGCCTCCCGCTGTCCGCTTGCCGAGGCGCGCTGCCGCACCGACGTGCCGCCCCTCAGGGACGACGGCAGCGGACACCTCGCGGCCTGCTTTTCGGGCCCCTCCTTCCTCTTGCATCCGGAGGCCTGATCCATGTTCGCCGTCGTCTTCCGAATCCTTCTTCGCGCCGCGTTCACGCTCCTGCTCCTCACGGCCTGCGTCTTCTTCGGCCTTCACATGACGGGCGATCCGGCCCGCATCATGCTCGGCAACGCCGCCGACGAGGTGGCGCTCGAGGCCTTCCGCGCCCAGTGGGGCCTCAACCTGCCGCTCTGGCAGCAGTTCCTCGTCTACCTCGAGAAGTTCGTCTCGCTCGACATGGGCACGAGCTACATGACGGGCCAGCCCGTGAGGGACGTCTTCCTCGACGCGCTCGGCCCCACGCTCTCGCTCATGATTCCGACCGCCGTCGTGACGCTCCTCATCGGCATTCCGTCGGGCGTGTGCGCCGCGCTTCACCGCAACACGCTCCTCGACCGCAGCCTCATGGTGATGTCGGTCTTCGGCTATGCGGTGCCCAACTTCTTCATGGGCGTCCTCCTTCTGCTCGTCTTCTCGATCCAGCTCGGATGGCTCCCGTCCTACGGCAACGCAACCGTCTGGCACTACATAATGCCGATCATCACGATGGCGACCTCGGAGGCCGCGATCTTCTCGCGCTATGCCCGAAGCGCCATGATCGACGCGCTGCGCCTCCCGTGCGTGAGGGCGGCCCGCATGCGCGGCCTGCCCGAGCGCAGGATCATCTGGCTCCATGCGCTTCCCAACGCCATGCTCTCGATCCTCACGATCCTCGGCTTCTTCCTCGGCACGCTCGTCGCGGGCGCCGTCATCACCGAAAACGTCTTCTCCTGGCCCGGCGTCGGCAAGCTCCTCGTCCAGTCGGTCGCCTCGCGCGACATTCCCGTCGTGCAGATGATCGTGCTGGTCACGGGCGCCTCGCTCGTCACCGCAAACCTTCTCATGGACCTTCTCGCACTCGTCGTCAACCCGCGCCTTCGCAAGGGAGACAACTGATGACCACACGTCCCGCACTCGCCATTGCGGCAGGCATCATCCTCGCCGTCTTCTTCACCGCAGGGCTCCTCGCGCCCGTCCTCGCCCCGTACGACCTCGAGGCCATGGACCTCACGGCCCGCCTCCTCATGCCGTTTGAGTCCGCCGCTCACATCCTCGGCACCGACGAGCTCGGGCGCGACATCTTCTCGCGCCTTCTCTACTCGATCCGCATGTCCTTCGTGCTCGCCGTCGTGGGCACGCTGCTCGGCGCCGTCATCGGCACGCTGCTCGGCTTTCTCGCCGCCCGCTTCGGCGGCATCGTCGACGACGCCGTCAACTGCGGCATTGACTTCACGGCCTCGCTCCCCTTCATCATCCTGGCCCTCACGATCATCGCCTTCCTCGGCACCGACGTCACCGTCATCATCGTGATCATGGCCGTCTACGGATGGGACCGCTACGCAAGGCTCACGCGAAACCTCTCGCGCTCCGCCTACACCGAGGGCTACGCCTGCGCACTCGAGGGCCTCGGACTGCCCACGGTCTCGATCGCCCTGAGGCACATCCTGCCCAACATCGCCTCGGCCCTCGTCGTCAACATGACCCTCAACTTCCCCGGCATGATCCTCCTCGAGACCTCGCTCTCCTTCCTCGGCGTCGGCGTTCAGCCTCCGATGAGCTCCCTCGGGACCATGCTGGGCTTCGGGCGCGACTACCTCACGACCGCCTGGTGGATCGCCGTGATCCCCGGCCTCGTGATCGTCGTCTCCACGCTCTCCATGTCCATCCTCGGCGACTGGGTCCAGCAGAAGCTCGAACCCGCCGCACGATAAGAAGACACTCATGACCTCAAATTCCTCCTCATCCGCCGCCGTCCGCTTCGTGATCGTGGGCTTCGACGGCCTTCGCCCCGACAGCGTCGAGGTCGACATGCCCGCGCTCTCGCGCTTCATGGCCTCGAACCACTCGTGGTCGCACTACCTTGCGGACTTTCCGACCGAGACCTACGTCAACCATCCCGGCATCTTCTCGGGCTTTCGCCCGACGGGCCACGGCCTCGTCGCCAACTGCTACTGGCGCCGCGACATGGGAGGCGCCGACGGCGTCTTCTTCGGCTTAGACCTCGAGCACGTGCTGCGCCATCGCCGCGAGGACGGGCTCCTGCTCGTTCCCACCATGGGCGAGCGTCTCGGCGCCGCCGGCAAAACCATGCGCGTCTACTGCGCCAACTCGAAGGGCAGCACGCGCCTTCAGCACCTCTACGCCGACCGTTATCCCGACCACGTCTGCGCCTGCGTGCACGACCTCGTGACGAGCGTTCCGGACAACGAGCGCCGCGAGCTCGTCGAAGATTTCGGCCCGGGCGTTCCGCTTGAATTTCCCGACTTCAGGGGCACGAAGCTCGTCGTCGACCTCTTCTTCGAGCGCGAGCTCCCGAGGGGCCTCGGCGACGTGACGGTCCTCTGGATCGGCGAGCCCGACCACTCCTCGCATGAGTTCGGCATTGACGACGAGCGCACCCGCGAGGCAAGGCGCGACGCAGACCGCCAATTCGCGCGCGTGCTCGAGTGGTGGGAGACGGAAGGCAGGGACGCGGGCGTGCAGCTCGTCGTCATGTCTGATCACGGCCACGGCGTCGTGCGCCGCCACTTCGACATGAAGGGCATTCTTGAAAAAGCGGGTCTGAGCATCCTCATGGGGCGCGAGGTGCTCGAAGGGGCCGACACGGCCTCGGCCGACGCCGTCCTCGTCGGAACCTACTGCGCGGGACTCTGGTTCACGAATCCCGCGGACCTCTCGCTTCAGCTTCGCGCCCGCGACGCGCTCATGACCTCGCCCGACATTGGGCTCCTCTTCTCGCCCTCGGATCCCGAGCAGCCCTGCTCAATCGAGGGCCGAATCCCGGGGACCTTCTCCGAGCGCCTCGTCTTCACCGACGGCCGCCGGTCGCCCGACCTTCGCATCGTCCCGCGCGGAGATCCCGAAACGGGCGGCCTCGTCATGGCGCCCGAGCTGCCTCTTGGCGCAGGAAACCACGGCGGACTCCTGCCTCAGGAGATCAACGCCGTGCTCGCGGTCGGCGGAAGCGCCTTCCCCGGCTCGGCCGTCCACGACGATCCTGCTGGCCACGCCGACCTCGCCGTCACGATCATGACGCTCGAAGGGCTTCTCTCCGGCTCCGACATGGTGAAGCCCACGGGCCGCCTTCTCGACGAGGCGCTTCCCGGCGGTCCTGTCCGCAGGACGCCTGCGGGCGAGGCCTTCGACCTCACCTTCGGCGCCTTCCACCAGCGAATTGAACGACTCTCATCCGGAGGCCGCGCCTACGTCACCTGCGCCCATCGCATCAACAACGACGGCTGGACGCCCGAGCGCGGTCTTCCCGAAGGCGCCCGCACGGACGACGATGACTGATTGAAAGAGGAAAATCGATGAACGACATGCTTCTTGCGGGCGACGACCGTGCGATCCACGGATTTGCAGACCGCCTCAACTTCAGGACGAAGCTCGTCAGACCCGGCTTCATCCGTCTTTCGGGCGTGAGCTCGAAGGGCTTCCCGACGGGGCTTGCGGCCATGGCCGAAGAGAGCGCCGTCGACGTCCTGCTCCTGCCGCCCGATCTTTCCCTCAGGCGCTTTCGCGTCGCCTGCTTCGACATGGACTCGACGCTCATTGAGAGCGAGTGCATCGACGAGATGGCCGCCTTCGCGGGTGCGGGCGAACGGATCTCCCGAATCACCCGCAGGGCGATGGAAGGGCTGATTCCGTTTGACGAGTCGCTGCGCCAGCGCGTAGCCGCACTCGCGGGATCGAGCGCCGAGATCGTGACCCACGCCGTCGAGCGGGCCGTTCCGACGCCCGGCGCCCTTGACTTCGTCGACTTTCTCACGCGGCACGGTCTCGCCACCTACATCATCACGGGCGGCTTCGAGGAGATCGCCACGCACGTCGCCCGCCGCTTCGGCATGACGGGCGTGGTCTGCAACCGCCTCGTCCTTGAGGACGGCAGGCTTACGGGCGGCGTCCGCGGCCCTGCGGGCGGGAAGATCCTTGATGCCGATGGCAAGCGGCGTGCGCTCGAGGTGCTCGCCCAAGTCAACGGCGCCTCGCTCTCCGAGACGATCGCGGGAGGCGACGGCGCAAACGACCTGCAGATGATCGCCGCCGCGGGCTTCGGCTTCGCCTACCACGGCAAGCCCGTCGTCATGAGGGAGGCCCCGAGGGGCGTTCGCTTCGGCGACTTCTCGGTCCTCAAGCACTGCTTCCTCGAAGCCTGGGCATGACGCCCTTGTCTTCCCGCACCGAAAAAACAGAACGCCCGCAGAAGAATCCTCCTGCGGGCGCGTTCAGTCAGACCTGAAGATCAGGCAGCTCAGAACTTGTGGACGAGGCCGAGGGCGAAATCGTAGCCTTCTTCTTCCCAGCTGCCGGTCACGCCTTCGTAGTTGGCGTCGAGCTCACGCTTCGTGTAGCCGAGCCCCGTGTAGACGAGCGTGCGCTTGGAGAGCGAGTATTCGTAGCCGAAGGCAGCCGTGTAGACCTTGGAGTCGGCGACCTGGCCGTCGTTGGCGTAGTCGATGTCGGCGTCCATGTAGCCGATGCCGGCCTTCATCGTGCCGCCGAGAACGTCGAACGCCGTGGAGAGATGCACGCCATAGCCGGTGTTGGCAACGGCACCCTTGTTGAACTTGACGTCGCCTTCGTTATTGTTGAAGACGCTGTCTTCGTCGAAGAAGCCCACATAGTCAAGGACGGAACCCGCGTCACGGGCATCCTTGAAGTACTGGGTGGCGAGATAGGTCTTCATGAAGCCGAAGTCATAGGAACCAGCGAGGTTGAACGTCCAGGCATCCTGAAGGTTCATGTCCGCCTGGAATTCGGCGCCGTTGCTGTGGGTGATGGAGGAGTCCTTGTTCGTCCAGTCGACGAGAGCGGCGAGGTCGAGGGCGCCGGCCTTTCATTCAGCACCGAGAGCGGCGTAGCGGTCGTTGGAAGCCTTGTTTTCGTTCGTGTCGCCCATGGCGTACTGGGCATAGATCGTCACGCCGGCGAATTCCGGCGAAACGTAGGCGATCGTGTTGTCATAGCGGCTCGAGTAGTTGGCCATGACGGCGTTGTGGCCGGCGATGTTGTCGGACCAGCCCGTGGCCAGAGCGGAGGCCATGGAGCCGTAGAAGCCAACGGAGCCCGCGTCGGAGACGAGCGTGCCCATGCGGCCGGCGTAGACTGTACCGAACCCGCCCTTGATGAAGAGCGTGGATTCGCGGTCAAACAGCTTGCTGTCCGTCTTGAGGGCGCCCGTGCCGGACTCGAAGCCGTTTTCAAGCTTGAAGCCCACCGTCATGCCGTTGCCGAGGTCTTCCGTGCCGCGGATGCCGAAGCGGGAGGCGGAGTTTGTGCCCGGTTCCATGCTGAAGGAGTCGACTTCGGCGCTGGCGCTGCCGATGCCGTCGATGGACGCACTGGCTTCACCGTGCTGATAGAGAAGGCCCGTATCGACGACACCGTACATCGTGACCTCGGCAGCCATGGAAGTGCCGGCAAAAGCGCCGAGAACGGCGAGAGCGACAAAACTCTTCTTCATTTTTTCTTTCCTTTGATGGTTGACAAGAGACAATCAGGGCGCGGCTCCCGACGTCCCCTCAGGACGTCTTCAGACAGCACCGCGCCGTGACTCTGCGCCATTGTGCGCAATCCCCGAACGATGCGCCACCTCTCTTCAACCCCACCCACAGACTCGCGCCCTTCCTTCTGCCGCAACCCTTCCGGACTTTCATCCCCGTTCGATAACTGAAGAACACCCCCGGCTCGGACCGACGTCCCTCGAAGCGTTCTCCAAACCTTGCCCCACGTTTGACGCAGCGGATCCGACGCCGTGAACCGCGACGCTTCGCCATGGAAACGAACCGACGATGCGGGCCGCATCGATTCGTTCTCCCGTTTCCGCCTTCTCCTTCGAGCCTGTCCGCGCATTTCAGAACAAAGGGTCCTTCTTTCGTCTCAGGACGGATTGAAAAGCCCCTGCATCGGCGTTCTCTACAGCACCAACTCTGGAGAACAGGTGTTGCTTTCACGCAACAAACGGGCTGAAAACGGCGTTTTTGCCGGTTGAGCGAAACGGCGGTTTCTCAACATCGGCGGCCCCCTGCCCGCCCTCACGCCTGCGTTCACGTACATGAGAACCATCTCGCCCGATGGTCCGCCACCCTCATCCGCTCGTCTCCCCGTCTTTGCCTGCTGTCGCTTTAAAGCGACTGTACCGCACGCGTTTCCATCATCAGGCTCCGATCTGGGCCTCTAAGGCGTTTGTCTTAAGACAATTTGCCGAAATCCCCTCTCCCGCATCAAGGAATGTCGAAATTTCGTCGTCTTTCGACGTCCTTCGGTCGTCCGGTGCTTCTGGACGGGATCAGAATGAATTCATGAACGTGCACGCGCCGTCGACGACCCCGGGCGACGGCGTCCTCAGACTCCAACTACCGCACGTCAAGGAACCAATCCATGCTCATGTACAACTTTGTCTCGGCCTTTGCGGCCTGCCTCGTCATCATCCTGCTGGGCGAGGTGCTCTCCAAGTTCACGAAAGGCTGGGTTCCGTCGGTCTTCATCTCCGCCGTGCTGATCCTCATCGCCTTCTGGACCTTCCTCCCAAAGACGCTCGTTGCGGACTCGAAGCTTCTGCCGCTGGGCTCCTCCGTCGCCATCTTCCTCCTCATCACCCACATGGGCACGCTCTTCAGTCTCGAGCGCCTGCTCCAGCAGTGGAAGACCGTGGTCATCTGTATTGCGGGCCTCGCCGGGCTCGTGGGCCTGTGCTGGTTCGTCGGTCCGCTCTTCATGGACCGCACGCTCGTCATCGCCGGCATCCCGCCGCTCGCGGGCGGCATCGTGGCCACCACGATGATGCAGAAGGCCGCGCTTGACGCCGGTCTTGCCGCCGCAGCCGTCTTCGCGATCGTCATGTACTGCGTGCAGGGCTTCGCGGGCTACCCGCTCACGGCCGTCTGCCTCAAGCTTGAGGCCCGCCGCCAGCTCGCCGCCTTCCGCGCGGGCAAGGTCGAGGACAAGGGCGAGGACGCCCGCAAGGTCATGGCCGACGCACTCGCCATGCCCGGCAACGAATCCAAGCAGGGCGTGCTCGCCACGCCCAAGGCCTGGAACACGCCGTACTTCGTGCTCCTCAAGGTCTCGCTCGTCGCCTGGCTTGCCTTCGTGCTCGGCGTGCTCACGCCGGTCAACGGCGCCATCTGGGCGCTCGTCTGCGGCGTCGTCTTCTGCCGCCTCGGCTTCCTCGAGCCCAACGTGCTCTCGCGCACCGGCTCGAAGGACTTCCTCTTCCTCGCTCTGATCATGTTCGTCTACAGCGGTCTCGGCGACAGCAATCCCGAAATGATGGCGAAGCTCATCTGCCCGATGGTCCTCCTGATCATCATCGGCGTCGTCGGCATGGCCGTCGTCGCGGCGATCGTCGGACGCTTCCTCAAGATCTCCCCCTATCTCGGCTTCGCAACCTGCCTCACCGCTCTCTACGGCTTCCCCTTCGACGCGATCATGACCGAACGCATCTGTCAGGAGGAAGGCGCCGACAAGGCCGAGGTCGACTTCCTCATGAGCCGACTCTTCCCGCCGATGATCGTGGGCGGCTTCGTGACGGTGACGATCACCTCCGTCATTCTCGCGGGCTTCTTCGTCAAGCTCTTCTGACGGAAGACCTCAAACCTCTTTTCATTCAGGCGCAGCGCTTCCGCACGGGACCTGCGCCTGAAGACCCTTGACAGGACCAAAAAATGACACTCCAGGAACTCATGACCCGCTGGAACGGGTACCAGATCGAAATGCGCCGCTGGTTCCACCAGCACCCCGAAGAAAGCACGAAGGAAGTCCGCACTGCCGAACGCATCCGCGCCGAGCTCGACCGCGCAGGCATCCCGTGGCGTCCCTGCGGCCTCGGCACGGGCACGCTCGCCCGCATCGAGGGCGCTCAGCCCGGCCGCACGATCCTTCTTCGCGGCGACATCGACGCGCTCTCCGTCAACGAGGAGACCGGACTTCCCTACGCGAGCGAGGTTCCGGGCGTCATGCACGCCTGCGGGCACGACTGCCACATCTCGATGCTGCTCACGGCCGCAATGATCGTCAACGAAATCAGGGACCGTCTCAAGGGCACGATCGTCTTCGCCTTCCAGCCCGCCGAGGAGCTGGGTCTGGGCGCGCGCGCCATGATCGAGGAAGGCGCGCTCGAGGGCGTCGACGCCTGCTTCGGCATGCACGTCTGGTCCGACTATCCCGCCGGCACGGTCGCGCTGCGCAAGGGGCCGATGATGGCCTCGGGCGATCAGTTCAAGATCCACGTCCGCGGCAAGTCCACTCACGGCGCCCAGCCGCAGCTCGGCGCCGACGCGCTCATCATGGGCGCCGCCATCGCGCAGAACCTGCAGACGATCGTCTCCCGCGAGACCTATCCCGGCGACACCGCCGTCGTGACGGTCGGCAAGTTCCACTCGGGCACCCGCTTCAACGTCGTTGCGGGCACCGCCGAACTCGAGGGCACGACCCGCACCTTCAGCCCCGCCGTGCGCGACCGCTTCGAGGAGCAGATCACCCGCATCGCGAGGAGCACGGCCGAAGCCATGCGCGGCACGGCCGATGTCGAATACCTGCGCATCGTGCCCGTCACGGTCAATGATCCGGGCATGATCGACGTCGTCACGGGCGCGGCAGGCAAAATCTTCGGCGACAAGGGCGTCATCGAGGCGGACCTGCAGATGGGCGGCGAGGACTTCGCCTTCTATCAGGAGAAGGTTCCCGGCGCCATGGTCCTTCTCGGCGTGCGCAACGAGGCCTGCGACGCCGTCTGGCCGCAGCACCACGGCTGCTACAAGGTCGACGAGTCCGTCCTCGTCAAGGGCGCCGCGCTTCACGTTCAGACCGCGCTCGACTTCCTCGGCGTCGACCTGCAATAACGCCCGCCTCACCTCTCTCTTCCTGCACAGCCCCGCAGGCACTTCGCCTCGCGGGACTGTCTGCATATTTTCGATCATGCCTTCGGGTGCCTCGGCGGCTCCCGTACCTCAGTCTCGCCAGCCGTAGAAGCCCGCGTGCGCCGAGGTGATCGCCGCATGGTCGGCCTCGCTCACGAGGATCATGTTATCGGGCGTGTCGGCGCCGCCCTCGGAAAGCGGCACGACATGATGGACCTCGTAGCCTTCGGGCACGCCGTCGAAGCCGTGGACGGAGAGGAAGGCGTCGCGGGCGCCGATGTCGCGCACGATGTCTTCCGAGGCGACGTGGGTCGTGCCGTCGACCTCCCCGTATTGGATCAGGCGGTCGAGTTCCTGACCGTCGCCCGTGAAGACGCCGTTCTCAACCGACAGATCCGAAGGCGCGAAGCCCGATGCAAGCGCACCGCCCGCACCGTCGGCATCGGGAAGTCCGTCGACGTCCACGTCTGAGACGACATCCAGATCCAGCGCCGAGGCGCCCGCCGCCACCGTGACCGCTGCCGTCGCCACGGCCGCAACGCCGGCGGCGTTCTTCTTCGTCAGAAACCGCCTGTCGGGATTCGCGATGCAGCGCTCGGCCTCGCTGAAGAGCTCGCCCGCCGCCGTGCACTTGTTCTCGATCGAGCGGCCGACGCCCCGGGCCGTCCTTTCCGCAAGGCGTTCAAGTCCGTCCCAGTCTCCTCTGGCGGTCTTCTTCGCCGCCCTGCCCGGCACATCCGCGACGTTCGCGACGCCCTGGAGCATGTTGCTGCCGACCGTGATGCCGACGCGCGTCGCAAACTTCACGCCGCACGCAGTCGTCCTAATGACCTTGAAGAGCTTCACCTGCCGCCTCCGTTTTCCGTGTTTTCCGCCTTTGCATCTTCATTCGTCTTCCCGGGCTCGCCTGCGAGGAACGGGCTCTCGGGATCGTGCCGCCTGCGGTTCTCGAGCACGGTCTTCCTGCTTGCGTTCGCATAGCAGTAGGCGCAGAAGTGCATGCACGTGTCGTACATGCCGATGTCCTTGCTCACGATGCAGCCGCAGGCCTCGCGCTGGCCCTTGTCCTTCAGGTTCCTGCGCTTGGAGACCGGAACCACGGGGATCACGGGATCTCCGAAGAGCGAGTCCGCCCCTGCGGCAGGCGCCTCAGGCTGCTTGCCCGAGTGGAGGAAGTGCACGAGCGCCTTGTCCTCGCCGAACACTCTTTCCATGAGCTCGCCGTCGATGCATCTGTTGTGCGTAATGCCCCAGGCCGCGAGGTCGGCCTCCTCGGCACAGGACGAAATCTCAATGTCCCAGCCTTCCGAATGCCAGCGTTCTCGGATCTTGGCGAGGCCCTCGCAGATCTCGCGCCTCTGCGCCTCGTCGGGTTCGGCCGACAGCACGGTCTCGCGAGTGTAGAGATCCGTGTCGCGCACGAGGTTCGCCTGGACCTTTCGATAGGCGCCCACGTCGACGAAGCTCACGACGAGCTTCTTCGTGAGTCCCCTCAATGCCTTGCCGATCGTCCAGATCCTCATGAGGATGTCGCGCGGACCGGTGCCCGGCGACAGGATGATCGGATCGAAGCGCCAGACGACGCGGTCGGGACCGATCCGCTCGGAGAGCCGCCTGAAGGTCTCGATGCGCTTTTCGAGCGCGGGCACGTTGGGCTCGAAGCCCTCCCGCTCGTAGTCGTTGAGCGTGTACTGGAAGTAGTAGTGCAGGCCGCGGGCATCGAGCTCGTCCAGATGCTGCAGGAAGGGCGCCGGGTTCTTCGTCCAGAAGACGACCGCCTTCACGTCCCTGAACGACACATACGAGGGACGGCGGTTGAACGGATTCACCCAGGCGCACCAGCCTGCGCGCAGGCGGTTCATGAACCACTGTCCATAATAGGCCGGGATGTCGGTCGAGCGGCTCGCTGACAGAATCACGGGCGTCATGGCCTTCACGCGGCCTTCGGGCGTTTGAATTTCCATTAGCATGTCAGCCTCCCCGGGCAATCGAGCCCGACAGGTTCGTATGCGATTGATGTGTCGAGTGTTGACAGGGTGCGCTTTCTAGCCATGATATGGACTCCATAAAGACTTGTGATGCCCCATTATCAATCTGCGAGAATCGATTGACTAGGCATCGGGTGGGTGGTCCATATCATTAGAAACACGCTCTTTCCCCTCATGTAGCTGCCTC
>NZ_KQ968544.1:38268-60718 GCF_001578585.1 Sutterella sp. KLE1602 | reverse complement strand
GCGTTCCACGGACTTCCGAGATGAACCTTTTTTTATGTCCCTTGCCCCCATACGGCTCCGTCGCACCGATGCGTCCATGGCGTATGATCGCCTCATGCGCGGGCCGACGAGAGGCCCGTGACTCCAGATACGCACGAAAGGACACGCAACATGGACCTCGCATCGATTGTTCGTAGCAAGGCGGACTTCCTGATCGGCATGCGCCGCCGCATTCACGCTCATCCCGAGCTGAGCGGCCGCGAGTTTGAAACCGCAGCCCTCGTTCGGGAGGAGCTCACGAAGGCGGGCATCGAATGGAGGCCCTGCGGGCTTCAAACGGGCACGCTTGCCGAGATCCAGGCCGCGAAGCCCGGCAGGACCGTTCTTCTTCGTGCCGACATGGATGCGCTTCCCGTCACAGAGACGACGGGAGCCTCTTTCGCAAGCTGCAATCCCGGCGTCATGCACGCCTGCGGACACGACTGCCACACGGCGATGCTGCTCACCGCCGCACTCGTGCTGCAGGAGACGCGGGAGGAATGGGGCGGCGTTGTCAGGCTCGCCTTCCAGCCTGCAGAGGAGTCGGGTGAGGGCGCACTCTCCATGATCGCCCAAGGGGCGCTCGAGGGCGTCTACGCCTGCTTCGCGATGCACGTCTGGTCGGACGTCCCCGCAGGACGGATCGGTCTCATTTCTGGTCCCTGCATGGCGGGCACCGACAGGTTCGAGATAGACGTCAAGGGCGTGGGCGGTCATGCCGCGCAACCCGAGCACTGCGTGGACGCGCTGGTGGCGGGCGCCGCGATCGTCGACGGACTGCAGACCCTCGTGAGTCGCGAGGTTTCGCCCGTCGACACGGCTGTCGTGACGATCGGCACGTTCAATTCAGGCACCCGCTGGAACGTGATTGCGGGCGAGGCCAGACTCACGGGTACCGTCAGGACGCTGAGGCCTGAGACCGCAGCGCGCATGCCCGAGGCCGTTGGTCGCATTGCCGCAACGATCGCCGCCTCCCGTCGCGCCGAGGCCGTCGTGCGCTATGAGCAGAAGGCGCTTCCCACGGTGAACGATCCCGCCGTGACGCAGGTTGCCCGCGAGGCCGCCCTCAAGGTGCTCGGACCCGACGCTCTCTACGAGATCGGCCCCTCGATGGTCGGCGAGGACTTCTGTCACTTTGCGGCGGGCGCGCCCGGCTGCATGGGCCTCCTCGGCGTGAGGAACGAGGCCTGCGGCGCCGTCTATGGACAGCACCACTCGTCATACACGGTCGACGAGGACGCACTTTCGGGCGGCGTCGCCATGTACGTGCAGACCGCCATCGACCTTGCGGCCCGCTGAGGGGCCAGGCGCCTCCCGTGCGCTGGGAGGTAGAATTGATGCTTCCATTGAGGTAATTCCGAGGAGACGTCCCATGACCATGATGAACCGCCGCAGCCTGCTCGCCGCAGGCTGTGCAGCCGCCGCACTTTCCTGCGCTCCCGCCGCTCTGCTTGCCGCGGCTCCCGCCTACCAGATGATCCGTCCCGAGGAGGCCCGCAGGATGATGGAACGCGGAGGCGTCGTGGTGCTCGACGTCCGCACGCCCGAGGAGTTCGCCACGGGGCACATCAAGGGCGCCGTCAACGTGCCCGTCGATGCGATCCGTCCGGGCATGCGCCTGCCGTTCGCGCCCAATCCCGACACGCCCGTCCTCATCTACTGCCGCACGGGCCGCAGGGCCGAATATGCGGGCGAGGCGCTCGTCGCCTCAGGCTACCGCCACGTCTACAACTTCCTCGGGGTCACGCAGTGGCCCTATGAGCTCGTCCGTTAAGTCCCGCGGGCGTTTTGCGTCTTATTACAAATGCCGGGGGAGCGCACAGCGTGCGCTCCCCTTTCTTCGTTATGATTTCGGGGTTTTCACGAATAGAGAAGGAAAGCCTCCATGTACTCACGCGTTTTAGGCACGGGCAGCGCGCTTCCGAAGCGCATCGTCACCAACGGGGAATTCGCGGCCATGCTCGCCCGCGACGGCATTGAGACGAGCGACGAGTGGATTCGCACGCGCACCGGCATCGAGAGTCGCCATTTCGCCGACGAGGCCGAGGGCGAGACGACGTCGTCTTTGGCCGTGGCCGCCGCCCGCAGGGCGCTTGAGGCCGCGAACGTCGAGGCTTCCGAAATCGACCTGATCATCGTGGCCACCACGACGCCCGACATGGTCTTTCCGTCCGTCGCCTGCCGCGTGCAGGCCGCGCTCGGCGCCAGGGGATGCGCGGCCTTCGACGTGCAGGCGGTCTGTGCGGGCTTCATCTATGCGCTCAACGCCGCCGACGCCATGCTGCGCGCGGGTCCCTACCGCGCCGCGATCGTGATCGGCGCCGAGGTGATGTCCCGAGTGCTCGACATGAAGGACCGCTCCACCTGCGTGCTCTTCGGTGACGGCGCGGGCGCTGTCGTGCTCAAGGCCTCGTCCGATCCCGGCATTCTCGCCGCCCGCATGTACGCCGACGGCGACTACGGCGAAAAGGTGCTGAGCCTCACGGCTTCCCTCAACCACGGCGCCATCTCGGGCGATCCGTACATCCGCATGGACGGCCGCCAGGTCTTCCGTCTTGCCGTCGAGGGCCTTGTCGGCAGCGCACGTGAAGTGGCCGACCTCGCCTGCGTGCATACCGAGGACGTCGCGCTCTTCGTGCCGCACCAGGCCAACCTCAGGATCATGACGATGGTGGCGGCCAAGCTCGGCATTCCCGAGGAGAGGATGGTGAGGACCGTTGCCGAGCACGGCAACACGTCGGCCGCGAGCGTGCCGCTTGCGCTCGACCGCGCTGTGCGCGCGGGCATGGTGAAGCCCGGCGAGCTCGTCCTGCTTCAGGGCGTCGGCGCCGGCATGGCCTGGGGGTCGGCGCTCATCCGCTGGTAAGCGGGGCTCAAAAGCCCGAAAACCCCGCCAACACGGGAGGGGAATTCCTGTTTTCGGTCGATGCCCCACCTGCTAAACTCCTACCGATTCAAATCAACCCATAGGACCAGTTCTATGCGCATTGCATTCGTGTTTCCCGGCCAGGGCAGCCAGAGCGTCGGCATGCTGTCGGGCTTTGCCGGCAACGAGACCGTCGCCGGCGTGATGGCCCGCGCCGACGAGGCGCTCGGCTTTTCGCTCACCGGCCTCATTGCCGAAGGCCCCGCCGAAACGCTTTCGCTCACGGTCAACACCCAGCCTGCGATGCTCGCCTCGTCGGTCGCCTTCTATGAAGCGTGGCTCGCCGCCGGCGGCCGCACGCCTGAAATGATGGCGGGCCATTCGCTCGGCGAATATTCGGCTCTTTGCGCCGCAGGCGCGATGTCCCTTGAGACGGCCGTGCGTCTCGTGCGCTTCCGCGCCGAGGCCATGCAGAGCGCCGTGCCCGTCGGCGTGGGCGGCATGGCCGCCGTCATCGGTCTTGCCGACGACGCCGTCGAGGCCGCTGTCGCCGAGGCCCGTGAGACGGGCCGCGTCGAGGCCGTCAACTTCAACGCGCCCGGTCAGGTCGTGATCGCAGGTGAAAAGGCCGCCGTCGCCCGCGCCATCGAGTGCGCCAAGGCCCGCGGCTGCCGCCGCGCCATCGAGCTGCCCGTGTCCGCTCCCTTCCACTCGAGCCTGATGCAGCCCGCCGCCGACAAGCTTGCGGCCCGTCTGGCCGAGACCGAGATTCAGGTGCCCGCCATTCCCGTCATCGCCAACATCGACGTCGAGGTGCACGAGACGCCCGACGCCATCCGCGAGGCGCTCGCCCGTCAGGCTGCGGGCGCGGTCCAGTGGGTGCGCACGATCGAGCGCATGAAGGCCGCCGGCATCACCGACATCGTCGAGTGCGGCCCCGGCAAGGTCCTCACGGGCCTGCTTCGCCGCACTGCGCCTGAAATCAACGGCCACAACATCTTCGACGCCGCCTCGCTCGCCGCGGTGCTCGAAAAGCTGAACTGAAATTTGGAGAAAGACATATGACGACGTTTTCCGCCAATACGCTCGAGGGCCGCGTCGCGCTCGTGACCGGCACGAGCCGAGGCATCGGCGCTGCCATTCTTGAAGCCTTCGTGAAGGCCGGCGCCACCGTGGTCGGTACGGCCACGAGCGAAGCCGGCGCCGAACGCATCACGGCCCGCATCGCCGAACTCGACGGCAAGGGCCGCGGCATCGTGCTCAACGTCTGCGACGGCGAGGCCTCCGCCAAGGCCGTGGCCGACACGGTCGCCGAATTCGGCCGCATCGACGTTCTCGTCAACAACGC
The DNA here is from genome assembly GCF_001578585.1 of Sutterella sp. KLE1602. NCBI lineage: Bacteria > Pseudomonadati > Pseudomonadota > Betaproteobacteria > Burkholderiales > Sutterellaceae > Sutterella > Sutterella sp. KLE1602. Next base: position 56,486 of record NZ_KQ968544.1, on the reverse strand, counting down.
CGGCATCACCCGCGACACGCTCGTGATGCGCATGAAGGACGACGCCTGGAACGACGTCGTCGAGACCGACCTCACCGCCGCCTTCCGTCTTGCCCGCGCCTGCGTGCGCCCGATGATGAAGCAGCGCTCCGGCCGCATCATCTCCATCACGTCCGTCGTGGGCGCCATGGGCAACGCCGGCCAGGTCAACTATGCCGCCGCCAAGGCGGGCCTCATGGGCATGACCAAGGCCCTCGCCCGCGAGATCGGCTCTCGCGGCATCACGGTCAACTGCGTCGCTCCGGGCTTCATCGACACGGACATGACGGCCGGTCTTCCCGAAGAGCACAAGGCCGCGCTTCTCGCCCAGATCCCGCTCGGCCGCCTCGGCGGCGCTCAGGAGATCGCCGACGCCTGCCTCTTCCTCGCGAGCGATGCGGGCGCCTACGTGACGGGCACGACCCTGCACGTCAACGGCGGCATGTTCATGGGCTGACGCTCCCTCCGCCGGGCATGAGGCGCTCCGGAGGGAGCCTCCCTTCACACAAAGCGGCTCTTGCTTGGTAAAATATTCAATCACCTAAACCCCGAAGGGGATTGTCCCTTCACTTTTTCCCCGCGCCTGCGGGGTCCTACCCCATTAAAGCGGAGTTAAAGAAATGGAAGATATCGAACTGAAGGTTAAGAAGATTGTTGCTGAACAGCTCGGCATCAAGGAAGAGGACATCAAGAACGAGTCCTCCTTCATCGAAGACCTCGGCGCCGACAGCCTCACGACGGTTGAAATGTCCCTCGCCCTCGAAGACGCCTTCGGCATCGAAATCCCGGACACGGAACAGGAAAACCTCCGTACCGTCCAGCAGGCCATCGACTACGTCAAGTCTGCCGTCAACAAGTAATTTCGCCTCGAGTGAGCTCGATGTGAACGGCGTCCTCAGGGGCGCCCGAATTGTGGGATCCGCCTCTGCGGGTCCCACAGTTGTTTTAAGGGGAAGGCGGATAACGCCGACCCGCTAGTCCCTAAGGCCGAAAATCGTATCAGATTGTTCGGCTTCCAAGAACACCCACAGCAAGGAATACCACCATGATGAACCGTCGTGTTGTCGTTACCGGTCTCGGTATGGTTTCGCCGATCGGCAACGACGTCGCCTCGAGCTGGAAGGCCGCCCTCGAAGGCAAGTCCGGCATCGACCGCATCACCGCTTTCGACGCCTCCGCCTTCGGCTGCCAGATCGCCGGCGAAGTGAAGGACTTCGACGCGGGCAAGTACCTCGGCGTCAAGGAAGTGCGCCGCTTCGACCGCTTCGTTCACTTCGGCGTCTCCGCCGGCATCATGGCGCTTGAAGACTCCGGCCTCGAGATCACCGACGAGTTCGCGCCTGAATGCGGCTGCGCCATCGGTTCGGGCATCGGCGGCCTTCCGCTCATCTGCACGAACAACGAGGCCTGCAACGAGCGCGGTCCGCGCCGCATCTCGCCCTTCCTCATTCCGGGCTGCATCATCAACATGACCTCGGGCCAGCTCGCGATTATGAAGAACCTCAAGGGCCCGAACATCGCCCACGTGACCGCCTGCTCGACGGGCCTTCACGCCATCGGCGAGGCCATGCACATCATCGCCCGCGGCGACGCGACCGTGATGGTGGCGGGCGGCTGCGAGTCCACGATTCATCCCGTGGGCGTCGGCGGTTTCGACAACATGCATGCGCTCTCCCGTCGCAACGACGATCCGAAGACCGCCTCCCGTCCCTTCGACAAGGACCGCGACGGCTTCGTGATGGGCGAAGGCGCCGGCGTCCTCGTTCTCGAGGAGCTTGAGCACGCCCGCGCCCGCGGCGCCCACATCTACGCCGAAATCGTCGGCTACGGCCTCTCGGGCGACGCCTTCCACATCACGACCCCGTCGACCGACGGTCCCGCCCGCTGCATGCGCATGGCGCTCCGCCACGCCGGCATCGCCCCCGAGGACATCCAGTACCTCAACGCGCACGGCACGTCCACAAACGTCGGCGACGTCAACGAAGTGAAGGCCATCAAGGAAGTCTTCGGCGAACACGCCGGGAAGCTCGTCGTCAACTCCACGAAGTCCATGACGGGCCACCTTCTCGGCGGCGCCGGCGGCGTCGAGTCCGTCTTCACGATCAAGGCGCTCGAGGAGCAGGTCTCGCCCCCGACGATCAACGTCTTCGAGCAGGATCCCGAATGCGACATCGACTGCTGTCCCAACGAGGCCCGCAGGATGGAGATCAACTACGCCATGAAGAACTCCTTCGGCTTCGGCGGCACGAACTCCACGGTGATCTACAAGCGTTGGACTGAATAAGGCGGCTTGTTCCTGCGCAGTCCGCAGGACCATCCGCATGCGCAAAAGGGCACTCTCCTCACGTTGAGGCGGGTGCCTTTTTTATGCCACACCTCCCGCGGTCTCAAAAGAGGAGGAAAATGTCTGCATGACATTCTTTCCAATCAAAGGAGAACGACATGCAGGACTGCGCCAGGTACGTCGAGGAGATGACGAGGCTTCGCCGTGAAATCCACCGCCGCCCCGAAGAGGGCTGGACCGAATTCGAGACCCAGTGGAAGGTCTTCCGTGCGCTTGAGGCGCTCGGCTGGACGATCCGCATGGGGCTGGACGTGATCAGGCCCGAGGCCGTCATGGGCCGCAATGCGGAGCTCGTCGAGAAGGCGATGGTCCGAGCGGCCGAACACGGCGTGCCTGAATCCTTCCTCAAGGCCACGGGCGGCTACACGGGGCTCACGGCCAACTTTGACACGGGCCGCGAAGGCCCCGTCACGGGCTTTCGCTTCGACATGGACTGCGTACTCGTCGAGGAGCTTCACGACGCCTCGCACCTGCCCGCGGCCGAAGGGTTCGACTCCGAGATCCCGGGACACATGCACGCCTGCGGCCATGACGCCCATACGGCGACGGGCGTGACGCTCGCCCATTGGATCACGGATCACAAGGACGAGCTCAAGGGGCGCTTCCGCCTCATCTTCCAGCCCGCCGAAGAAGGGACGCGCGGCGCGGCGCCCATGGCCGCCGCAGGCGTCGTGGACGATCTCAACTGGTTCTTCGGCGCCCATGTGGGCTGCAACTGCAGGATCGGCGAGGCGTCCGTCGTGAAGAAGGGCTTCCTGGCCACGACCAAGATCGACATCGAGTTCACGGGCGTGCCCTCGCATGCGGGTTCGGATCCCGAAAAGGGCAGGAGCGCGCTCATGGCCGCGGCGGCCGCCGCCGTGATGATGCAGGGCATTCCGCGCCACGGCGAGGGCGACACGCGCATCGCCGTCGGCAGGCTCGTGGCGGGCGAGGGCAGGAACGTCACGCCCGTGCACGCCTTCATGCAGTGCGAGACCCGCGGCTCTACGCAGGAGATCAACGAATACATGTTCGAGAGCGTCAGGCGCATCGTCGAGGGCTGCGCCGCCTCTTACGGCGTCGAATGTCGCGTGACGAAGGCGGGCGAGGCCACGAACTTCGAGGCGACGCCTGCCGCCTGCGACCTGGCGGTCGAGGCCTGCGCGGAGGTGTTCGAGCGCGATCACGTGGCCAGTCTTGAGACTGCGGGCGGCAGCGAGGACTGCTCGATTCTTGCGCGCCGCGCCATCGAGCACGGCGCCGAGGCGACCTTCCTCTTCTACGGTTGCAACCATCACGGCCATCATCGCGCCGACTTCGAGATCCAGGACACGCAGAGCCTGCCCGCCGCACTTGCCGTGCTCTCGGGCATCTGCCGCCGCACCAACGGCCTCTGATCCCGATATCCGATCACGGGAGCTCCGCCTGCGGGCGGCTCCCGTCCGGCGCCGCGAGGCTTCCCGCACGTCCTCCGTGCAGGAACCCGCGGCGCTTCCTTATTGGCAAAGCGGACGGCATTCGCCCGAATCCGCTGCGGTGCAAAAGATTCGGGGAAATTCAATGTGTAATGGCGCCTGAATGGTACAATAATAGGTCCTAGAAAGGCCCGATGACGGCCATGTTTTGCAAGAGCCGCCCGTTCCCGTCGAGCATTGCGCTCCGGCCGGCGGCCCGTACAAATTCCGACCCATTCAGTCTCTTCAATGCAGAAAATCCGCAACTTCTCGATCATCGCCCACATTGACCACGGCAAGTCGACGCTCGCCGACCGCCTGATCCAGCGCTGCGGCGGTCTTTCCGACCGCGAAATGAGCGCCCAGGTGCTCGACAGCATGGACCTCGAGCGTGAACGCGGCATCACGATCAAGGCGCAGACCGCCTCCCTCAAGTACAAGGCCAAGGACGGCGAGGTCTACGAACTCAACCTCATCGACACTCCGGGGCACGTCGACTTCTCCTATGAAGTGAGCCGTTCGCTCTCCGCGTGCGAAGGCGCGCTGCTCGTCGTCGACGCTACGCAGGGCGTCGAGGCCCAGACGGTTGCGAACTGCTACACCGCCATCGACCTCGGCGTGACCGTGCTCCCCGTCCTCAACAAGATGGACCTTCAGAGCGCGAACCCCGATGCGGCCGCCGAGGAAATCGAGGACGTGATCGGCATCGACGCGACGGACGCGATTCCCTGCTCGGCCAAGACCGGCATGGGCATCGACGACATCCTTGAGCGCGTCGTACGCGACGTTCCGCCTCCGAAGGGCGATCCGGACGCCAAGCTCCAGGCCCTCGTCATCGACTCCTGGTTCGACAACTACGTCGGCGTGGTGATGCTCGTGCGCGTCGTCAACGGCACGCTCCGTCCGAAGGACAAGATCCGCCTGATGGCCACCGGCGCCAATCACCTCGTCGAGCAGCTCGGCGTCTTCACGCCGAAGTCCCAGAGCCGCACCTCGCTCTCCGCGGGTGAAGTGGGCTTCGTGATTGCCGGCATCAAGGAGCTCAAGGACGCTCGCGTGGGCGACACCGTGACGAGCGCCCAGAATCCTGCCGACGAGGCCGTGCCCGGCTTCAAGGAAGTGAAGCCGCAGGTGTTCGCGGGCCTCTATCCCGTCGAGTCCAACCAGTACGATGCGCTTCGCGACGCCCTCACGAAGCTCCAGCTCAACGACGCCGCGCTCCAGTTCGAGCCCGAAGTCTCTCAGGCGCTCGGCTTCGGCTTCCGCGCCGGCTTCCTCGGCCTCCTGCACATGGACATCGTCCAGGAGCGCCTTGAACGCGAATACAACATGGACCTCATCACGACGGCCCCGTCCGTGGTGTACGAGGTTCTGCAGACGGACGGCACGGTGGTGCACGTCGAGAACCCGTCCAAGCTCCCGCCCGTCGACAAGATCGACGAGATCCGCGAGCCGATCGACACGGTCACGATCTTCGTACCCGACGAATACGTGGGCGCCGTCATGAAGCTCTGCCAGGACAAGCGCGGCATCCAGACGAACCTTGCCTACCACGGCCGCCAGGTGCACCTCACCTACGAGCTGCCGCTCGCCGAGATCGTGCTCGACTTCTTCGACCGCATGAAGTCGATGACCCGCGGCTATGCCTCGATGGACTACGAGTTCAAGGAATACCGCGCCTCCGACGTGGTGCGCGTGGACATGCTGATCAACGGCGACCGCGTGGACGCCCTGAGCTCCATCCTTCACCGCAGCAACGCGATCTTCCGGGGCCGCGAAATCGCACAGCGCCTGCGCTCGCTGATTCCGCGCCAGATGTACGAGGTCTCGATTCAGGCCGCCATCGGCGCGAACATCATCGCCCGAGAGAACGTCAAGGCCCTGCGCAAGAACGTGCTCGCCAAGTGCTACGGCGGCGACATTACGCGAAAGCGCAAGCTCCTTGAAAAGCAGAAGGCCGGCAAGAAGCGCATGAAGCAGGTGGGCTCGGTGGAGATTCCGCAGGAAGCCTTCCTTGCAATCCTTCAGCAGGACGAACAGTAATCCCGCCGCAAAGCGGAGGTTCGACGACGGACCTCCGCTTCGCCGCATGAACGAAACGGAAGACATTGATGAACTTTCCTCTGATCCTTCTCATTCTCACGGTCGTCACGGGCATCTTCTGGGTGCTTGAGCGCCGCAGCTTCCTGCCCGCCCGCAAGGCCCGCGCCGACGAGGCCGTCCGCCGCTTCGAGGCGGACAACCGCGAGGCGATCGATCGCGGCGAAAAGGCCGTGATCGACGCGCGCAACGACCTCTACGCCCGCGAGATCCGCCAGCCCTGGTGGCTCGAGTACACGGCGGGCCTCTTCCCCGTGATCGCGATCGTCTTCTTCGTGCGCAGCTTCCTCTTCGAGCCGTTCCGCATTCCGTCGGGCTCGATGCTCCCGACGCTGCACGTGGGCGACTTCATCCTCGTCAACAAGTACGAGTACGGCATCAGGCTCCCCGTCACCAACTGGAAGATCATTCCGCTCGGCAGCCCGCAGCGCGGCGACGTCGTGGTCTTCAAGTACCCGATGGACGAGTCGGTCGACTACATCAAGCGCGTCGTCGGCGTTCCGGGCGACACGATCGAATACCGCAACAAGGTCGTCTACGTCAACGGCGTCGAGCAGAAGCAGGCCGGCCACGTCGACTTCATCGACACGCACTCCCACGTCACGCTCGACCAGCGCGAGGAGAACCTTTCGGGCGTCGAGCACATGATCGCCGTCGACGGCCGCCGTCCGTCCTGGGTTCCGGCGCAGGCCATTCTGAAGAAGGTCCCCGAGTGCACGTACACGAACACGGGCTTCATCTGCAAGGTCCCCGAAGGCAAGTACTTCATGATGGGCGACAACCGCGACAACTCCGAGGACAGCCGCTACTGGGGCTTCGTTGATGACTCGAGCCTCGTCGGCCGCGCCACGTTCATCTGGGCGAACTTTGGCGACATGTCCCGCATCGGCTCCTTCCGCTGAGCGGACCCGGTCTGACAGACACCGTTTGGAATAAAAATGCAAGATCTTTCGATTCTTGAGGAGCGCATCGGCTACAAGTTCGCCGACCGCAAGCTTCTCGAACGTGCGGTGACGCACCGCAGCTTCGCGGCGCAGCACAACGAGCGCCTCGAATTCCTGGGCGACTCGGTTCTCAATTGCGTCGTGGGCTACGCGCTCTTCCAACGCGACAAGCACTTCACCGAAGGCGACCTTTCGCGCGTGCGCGCCAACCTCGTCTGCGAGAGGACCCTCGCGGTCATCGCCAAACAGATCGACGTCTCGGCCTTCCTTCGCATGGGCGAAGGCGAGATGAAGACGGGCGGTGCGCATCGTCCCTCGATCACGGCCGATGCCATGGAGGCCATCTTCGGCGCCGTGTTCGCCGAAAGCGGCTTTGAGGCTGCCCAGAAGGTGATCCTCGGCCTCTTCGAGCCGATCCTCGCCGCTCCCACGGCCGAACAGCTCGGCAAGGACTCCAAGACGCGCCTGCAGGAGTACCTGCAGGGCCGCCACCTGCCGCTGCCGCAGTACGTCGTCGTCAGCGTGACGGGTGCCGCGCACGCCCAGCACTTCAACTGCGAGTGCCGCATTCTGTCGCTTGAAATCACGACGCAGGGCCATGCTGCGAGCCGACGCTCGGCCGAGCAGGAGGCCGCCACCGCCGCGCTTGAGATTCTGAAGAACCGCGAGTCCACCAACGGGAGGTCCAGACATGAGTGAAGAAAAGACCGTGCCGGCAATGTCCGACGCCGAACTTGAACGCATGCTCGCGCAGGCGGGCGCCGCCTCCGTGCAGGTGCCCGAGGGCTTCCGCTGCGGCTATGTGGCCGTCATCGGCCGTCCGAACGTCGGCAAGTCGACCCTGATCAACCACCTGATCGGCGAGAAGGTCTCGATCACCTCGAAGAAGCCGCAGACGACGCGCGACCGCGTGCTCGGCGTCGTGACCGAACCCGACGCCCAGATCGTCTTCATGGACACCCCGGGGTTCCAGACGAAGGTCGGCAACCAGCTCATCCGCCGCATGAACCGCACCGTGCGCTCCACGCTCGGCGAGGTCGATGCGATCGTCTTCGTGATCGAGTCCCTCGGCTGGAAGCCCGCCGACCTCGAAGTCCTCAAGCTTCTGCCCAAGGATGCGTCGAACGTCATCCTCGCCATCAACAAGACGGACCTCAACAAGTCGAAGGACTCGCTCCTTCCGCTCATGGCCGCCTCGATGGAGAAGTTCCCGTTTGCGGCCATCGTGCCCGTGTCCGCTGAAAAGGGCCGCCAGCTCGGCGACCTGCTCGGCGAGATCAAGAAGTTCCTCCCCGAGAGCGTCCCGTTCTTCGATCCCGACACCTACACGGACCGCTCGCCGCGCTTCCTCGCGGCCGAGACGATCCGCGAGAAGGCCTTCCGCCTGCTCGGCGACGAGCTTCCGTACGGCATTGCCGTGACGATCGACAAGTGGCAGGAGGACGAGGAGAGCGCCGAGATCGTCGCTACCCTCATCGTCGAGCGTGAAAGCCACAAGCCGATCGTGATCGGCGAGGGCGGCGCCAAGCTTCGCGAGATCGGCCGTCTGGCTCGCACCGACGTCGCCGCGATGCTCGGCAAGCGCGTGCACCTCGAGGTCTGGGTCCGCGTGCGCCGCGGCTGGTCCGACGACGTGAAGGCCCTCAAGACCCTGGGCTATGAATAAGGACGCCCTGGAGGCGGGGGTGCCGCACCGCAGGGTGCGCAACCGTTCCGAGGGGCCCCGCTCCTCACGGTCTCCCGTCTCCTCGCTCGAGGGGCCCGCAGCGCAGGGCGCCTCGACCCTCTCGGGCATTCTCGAACGCCGCCGCGCTGCAGAGCGGCAGATGGCGGACGTCTTCTCCGCGCTCCCGGAACCAGCGGAGCGCATCCCCGCCCGTGTCACGGGCGAGCTCGGCTTCATCCTCCACGCGTGGGACTGGAGCGAGACGAGCCTTCTTCTCGACGTGCTGACCGTACGATACGGCCGCGTCTTTCTCGTCGCGCGCGGCGCCCGCCGCGCGTCCTCCCAGTACAGGGGCCTTCTCACCGCGTTCTGTCCGCTCCGCTTCTCATGGACGGGCAGCAAGGAGGCCAAGATGCTCGTGCGCGCCGAGTGGCAGGGGACGATGGTGCCCCTCACGGGCGAGGCGCTGCTCTCGGGCTTCTACGTCAACGAACTCATCCTCAAGCTCACCGTCCGCGAGGAGCGCCATCCGGGGCTCTTCGAGGCCTACGTCAAGGCGATCCATGCGTTGGCGCTCGACGAGCGCGACGCCATGCAGCCCGCGCTTCGCGAATTCGAGATGGCGGTCCTCAAGGCCGCAGGCTGGGCGCCCGCCTTCTCCGACGACGGCCGCTCGCCCTGGTACTGCGTCAGGGACGGCGCCCTCGAGGGGCTCGCCGGCGTCGAAGGGTTGCCCGAGGGCGTGCGCGCCTGGCCGGGGGACCTCGTGCGCGAAATGCTTTCGGGAGAGCCGATGAGTCCTGCGGCGCTTCGCGCCTCGCGTGATATTCTTCGTACGTTGATCGACTTTCATCTCGACGGGCGCAGCATCCATTCCCGTCGCATCCTCGCCGAGCTCAACGGCCTGCAGAAGACCTGACGCCCGCCAAGCCGATCGAACCGGACAAACAGGGGGCGCTGCGGCGTCCCGAACACCAGGAGTGCATCGCAATGCTTCGTACCAAGCTTTCCGTCAATCTGAACAAGGTGGCGCTTCTTCGCAACTCCCGCGAAGGCAACTGGCCCGACCCGGTCTTCTTCGGCCGCATCGCGCTTGAGGCGGGCGCCGCCGGCCTGACGGTTCATCCGCGTCCCGACGAGCGCCACGTCCGCGCGACGGATGTCCCCGCGATTGCCGCACTCGTGAGCGAATATCCCGACCGCGAATACAACATCGAGGGCAACCCCTTCCACAATCTGATGGGCCACCTTGAGGCCGTGCGTCCCGATCAGGCGACGTTCGTGCCCGACAGCCTCGGCCAGAAAACGTCCGACCACGGGTTCGATCTTTCGGATCCCGCCGTCTGCGACGCCGTCCGCCCGCTCATCGCGCAGGCGAAGGCCTGGGGCTGCCGCGTGAGCCTCTTCATGGATCCCGCCCCCGCCCTGATGGCGAAGGCCGCCGAACTCGGCGCCGACCGCGTCGAACTCTACACGGAGGGCTGGGCTCAGGCGCACGGCACCGAAGCCCAGGACAAGGTCCTCGAGCAGTACGCCGCCAGCGTGAAGGCCGCCCGCGAGGCCGGACTTGACGTCAACGCCGGGCACGACCTCTCGCTCGACAATCTCGAGGTCTTCCTCAAGGCCTGCCGCGAGGTGAGCGAGGTCTCGATCGGCCATGCGCTCACCGCCGAGGCGCTCCAGTTCGGCTTTGCCGAAACGGTCAGGCGCTACGAGGAGATCCTCGACCGCGTCGCCGCGTCCGAAGACTGAAGGGAGGAGCTGGGCATGATCGAAGTACTGAAGCCGGGTCCCGTCTGCGTCGACGTTGAGGGCCTTTCACTCACCGAGCATGAGCGTGGGCGCCTGCGTCATCCGATGACGGGCATGGTGATCCTTTTCACCCGCAACTACAGGGACCGGGAACAGCTCAGGGCGCTGTGCGACGAAATCCACGCCGTGCGTCCGGGCATCCTCATCAGCGTCGACCATGAGGGCGGCCGCGTGCAGCGCTTCCGCTCCGAATTCACCGATGTGCCCGCCATGTCCGAGATCGCGGCGCACGAGGACGCCGAGGCGCGCTTCGAGGCGGCCGGTCTCGTGCTTGCCGCCGAGCTTCGCGCCTGCGGCGTCGACTTCACCTTCGCGCCCGTGCTCGACGTCGACTACGGCCGATCGGCCGTGATCGGCTCGCGCAGCCTTGGCACGACGCCCGAGCTCGTGACGGCGCATGCCGCCGCGCTCATTCGCGGGCTTCGCAGGGGCGGCATGGCCTCCTGCGGCAAGCATTTTCCGGGGCACGGCTGGGCCGAGGCCGACAGCCATACGGCCCTTCCCGAGGACGAAAGGGATGCGGAGAGTCTGATGCGGGACATGCTCCCCTACGGCAAACTGCCTGAACTTGCATCCGTCATGACGGCCCATGTGGCTTATCATGCCTTTGAGGGGGAGGTCGCCACCTTCTCGAGGCGCCTCCTGCAGGACGAGCTTCGAGAACGGCTGGGCTTTCGCGGCCTCGTCTTCTCGGACGACCTCAGCATGAAGGGCGCCGCGGGCGGCAGCGTGACGGAGCAGGCCGAGAAGGCGCTTGCGGCGGGCTGCGACATGGTACTCGTATGCAATCGTCCCGACATGGCCGACGAGCTTCTCGCGAACCTGCGTTGGACTCGAACGCCCGAATTCGACGCGCGCCTTGCGGGGCTCGCGCCCGCCGCGGCTTGCGGCGGTGCGGAGCTTGAAGAGGCCCGCTCCCTTCTGGCGGCCTGACGGCCGGCCCCGAAGGCGTCAATCATTCCACGTATAGGAAGGCTGTCTTGATCATCGAATCACTGCTCGACACGGACCTCTACAAATTCACGATGCAGCAGTGCGTGCTGCACCAGTTCCCGGGGGCCGATGCCGAATACCGCTTCAAGTGCCGCACGCCCGGCATCGATCTTTCGCCCTTCGTCGACGAGATCAACGCCGAGCTCGACCATCTCTGCAGCCTCTACTTCAGGGAGGACGAGCTCGCCTACCTCGACAGCCTGCGCTTCATCAAGTCGGACTACGTCGAGTTTCTGAGCCTCTTCCATCTGAAGCGCAAGTACATCTCCGTGACGAAGTCTCAGGACTATCCCTGCGGCATCGACATCACCGCGAAGGGCCCGTGGCTGCACACGATCCTCTTTGAGATTCCCGTGCTTGCGATCGTCAACGAGGTCTACTTCAGGAACACGTATCCAGATCTTGACGAGACGGAGGGGGTCGCACGCCTTGAGCGCAAGATCGAGCTTCTGCGCAACGAGCCCGACAACGGCGGGCTGCGGATCTCCGACTACGGTACGAGGCGCCGCTTCTCCAAGGCCTGGCAGAAGAAGGTTCTCCTCAACATGAAGGAGCGTCTCGGCGGCATCTTCACTGGCACGTCGAACGTCATGTACGCCAAGGAGCTCGGCCTCACGCCCCACGGCACGATGGCCCACGAGTTCCTGCAGGCCTGCCAGGCGCTGGGCCCAAGGCTGCGCGACACGCAGGTCTTCGCCTTCGAGATGTGGGCCAAGGAGTACAGGGGCGACCTCGGCATCGCACTCTCCGACGTCTACGGGATGGATCCCTTCCTGCGCGACTTCGACATGTTCTTCTGCAAGCTCTTCGACGGCGTCAGGCACGACTCGGGCGATCCCTTCGTCTGGGGCGAGCGCATGATCGAGCACTGGAAGGCCAACCGCTGCGACCCGAGGACGAAGTCCCTCATCTTCAGCGACAGCCTGACGGTCCCGAAGGCCATAGAGCTCTACGAGCGCTTCCACGGCAGGGTCAAGGTCGCCTTCGGCATCGGCACGAACCTGATGAACGACAGGGGGCCGCAGCCGCTCAACGTCGTCATGAAGATGGTCAAGGCCAATGGGCAGCCCGTCGCCAAGATCTCCGACGCGCCCGAGAAGGGCATGTGCGAGGACGAGGGCTATCTGCGTTACCTCAGGCAGGTCTTCGGACTGCCGCCCGTGGCATAGGAGTCTCACGGGCACGATGAAAGGCGCGGACCTAGGGCCTGCGCCTTTCATTTTCCAGTCCTTTCGGCTTAAGGGGCCCCTCATTTGTAAAGAAACCTCGGAAAGTTCTGCAGGGATCAGAAAATCCGTGTATGTTTGCATTCTGAGATATTTTGTAACGCGGTGCACATTGGAAAGTACAGTTGGCGCCTCCGCTCCCGGGAAGCGCTTTCGACCGCACCTTCCAACGTACGCCATTTTCAACCGGCGGCCGGCGCTCAGGCGGTCGCCCCAGGGAGTCTCCATCGTGACTTTGTCCATTAAAAGCGTTGCGGCTGCAACTGCAACCCTTCTGCTGCCTGCTGCCGCCATGGCGAGCGACATGAACGGCGCCGAGCTCGGCCTTGCGTGGGCCGTGCCGTTTGCCGGCATTCTGCTTTCCATCGCGCTTTTCCCGCTGTTCGCCCCGCACATCTGGCACCATCATTTCGGCAAGATCTCCGTCTTCTGGGCCCTGTGCTGCATCATTCCGCTTGCGACCGTCTTCGGTCCTGACACGGCCTTCCACGAGATCGCCCACGTGCTTCTCGCCGACTACGTGCCGTTCATCATCTTCGTGGGCTCGCTCTTCATCGTTGCCGGCGGCATTCACGTCCGCGGCAGCTTCGTCGGTCGTCCGATCGTGAACACCGCGATCCTCGCGCTCGGCGCCGTGCTTGCCAACTTCATGGGCACGACGGGCGCTGCCATGCTTCTCATCCGCCCGCTCATCGGCGCCAACGAGAACCGCAGGCGCAAGGTCCACACCTTCATCTTCTTCATTTTCCTCGTCGCCAACGTGGGGGGCGCGCTGACCCCGCTCGGCGATCCTCCGCTCTTCCTCGGCTTCCTCAAGGGCGTGAGCTTCTTCTGGACGCTTGAGCACCTGATGCTTCCGTGGCTCGTGACCTGCGCCATCCTGCTTGCGGTCTACTTCGCGATCGACAGCTTCATGTTCTCCCGCGACGTCAAGGATGGCTTCAAGGCGCCCGAGGAAAAGCAGGCCATCGGCGTCGACGGCGGCATCAACATCCTGTTTCTCGCCGCCATCGTCGGCACGGTCCTGATGTCCGGCTTCTGGCGCTCGGGCGTGGACTTCACGTTCCTCGGCGTGCACTTCTCGCTCGAGGGCGTGCTCCGCGACGCGCTCTTCATCGTGATCTCCGGCGCTTCCCTGCTGCTTACCACGAAGGCCACCCGCGAAGCCAACCACTTCAGTTGGGATCCGATCCTTGAGGTCGCCAAGCTCTTCTTCGGCATCTTCTGCTGCATCGTGCCGGTGCTCGCCATGCTCCGCGCGGGTCACGACGGCCACTTCGCGCCGCTCGTCGCCCTCGTGACGAACGCCGACGGCAGCTTCAACAACACGTTCTTCTTCTGGCTGACGGGCATGCTCTCCGCGTTCCTTGACAACGCGCCGACGTATCTGGCGTTCTTCAACCTCGCCGGCGGCGATCCGACCGTGCTGATGGGCGAGGGCGCCAAGACCCTGATGGCCATCTCGATGGGCTCCGTGTTCATGGGCGCCGTGACCTACATCGGCAACGCCCCGAACTTCATGACGGTCTCCATCTGCAACGAGCGCGGCATCAAGATGCCGACGTTCTTCGGCTACATGCTCTGGTCGGTGACGATCCTCTTCCCGACCTTCTTCCTGATGGACATGCTCTTCCTCATCTGAGAGCCGTCCTGAAGAAAACAGGCTGAAACAAGGCTGAAAAACAGGCGCCCCGAAGCGAAGGCTTCGGGGCGTTTTCTTCATTCGCCAATCCTGAACCGCAGGGAAAAAGCAGAGGATAGTTGTCTTTACGCAACACTTGGGCGCGTGAAGGCCTGCATTTTCCTGCATTGAACTGTCGTACTAGTGACTTTGCGGAAAAGATGCGTTAAAGTGACACCTGTACCCGCACGCGGGCGCATCAGCACATGCGCCCGCGTGCTTTTTTGCATTCTTCGAATAAAGGAACCAAGGGACCCTTCACGCCATGCAGCTTACCGTCGAACCCAAGGACGTCTCCGACGCCTACAGCACGCCCATCGTTCAGCAGACCTCCTTCTGGTCCCGCGTCAAGGCGAATCTGGGCATGCGTTCCAAGGCCTTCGAGTTTTCCGTGCGCAACAGCGACCTCTACACCGACGTGGGCGGCTGGTCGCGCACCAATGCGGACCTCCTGATGTTTGCGCAGTACTGCAGCAGTGACGAATACGTGGCCTATCTTCCGTACGGTCCCGAGATCGAGCCGTCGGAGGAGAACCAGGGGCGCTTCCTCGAGGAGCTTTCCGAGTGCCTGAGGAGCTACCTGCCCAAGGGGTGCCTGGCGATCCGCTACGACCTCAACTGGCAGTCCCACTGGTGCAAGGAGGGCGACTTCGACGCCGAGGGCAACTGGCGCGGTTGTCCGCGCAAGGAGTTCCAGGAGATGCACATGAACTACGGCACGGCCACCTGGAACCTCTTCAAGGCGAACATGAACGTGCTCCCCTCCGACACGATCGTGGTCGATCTGTGCGGGACCGAGGAGCAGATCCTCGCCTCGATGAAGCCCAAGACCCGCTACAACATCGGCCTTGCCCGCAGGAAGGGCGTCGAAGTCCGCGAGATGGGGCCCGAGGCGCTCGGCCTCTGGTACGACCTCTACTCGCAGACGGCTCACCGCAACGGCCTGCACGTCAACGACAGGCGCTACTTCGAGAGCGTCATCGCGAGCCGCATGCAGTGTTCCGATCCCGAGGTGAGCGTGAAGCTCCTGATGGCCTTCCATGAAGAGAAGCCCCTCGCCGCGATGTTCCTGATCCTCTCGGCTCACCGCGCCACATATCTCTACGGCGCCAGTGCCACCAAGGGCCGCCACCTGATGCCCACCTATGCGCTCCAGTGGTGCGCCATGCAGACCGCCAGGCGCGCGGGCTGCAGTGAGTACGACCTCTTCGGTGTCGCGCCCAACGCGGATCCTTCGCATCCGATGCACGGCCTCTACCGCTTCAAGACGGGCTTTGGCGGCCAGATGTACCACCAGATGGGCTGCTGGGACTATCCGCTCGACATGGACGGCTACAGGCAGTTCGCGGCGCGCGAGATGAGCATGCCCGGCTACTACGCCTGATCGTCACCGACAGGAACAAAAACGGCGGATCCGCTTCGGAGTCCGCCGTTTTGTTCATCTCGGGTTCACGCCCGGCTCAATGCCCGTGGTGATGATCATGTGAATGGGCGTGCTCATGAGCATGTTCGTGCGTGTCGTCGGGCGTCACGGGGATGAGGTTGAGGCGTCCGTGGCGCACGCCGGGTTCGGCCGAAAGGCGGCGGGAGAGCGTGACGACGTCCTCGGCGCGGCCGCGGATCACGACGCTCTCGACGCACTCTTCGTGCGTGGCGTGCACGTGCATGGTGGAGATGACCTCGCCCGCATGCTCGTGCTGGTACTCGGTCATACGCATGGCGAGCTGGCGCTCGTGGTGGTTGTAGGCGTAGCTGAGCACGCCGACGCATTCGGCCGAGGGATTGTCCTTCACGTCCTCACTGGTGAAGTGATTGCGGAGAATGTCGCGGAAGCATTCGGAGCGGTTGGCGTAGCCGTGTTCGGTCAGGTACGCGTCGAAGCGCTCGGCAAGCTCGTCGTCGATGGAAAGCGTGAATCGCTGCATGAGTGTGTCCCCCTGAGAATGCCTTCCATTTTAGCGGGGGGCGCGGTGGATCAGGGCTCCGGCACGGAAAACCTCGGAGACGGCGTTCCGGGCGAGAGCCTCGCCGTCGTCCGTGACGGGATCGCGCAGGACGATGAAGTCGGCCCTCATGCCGGGCGCGAGCCTTCCTACGCCTTCGAATGGCAGGACCTTCATCGGGCGGGAGGTGTAGAGCGAGACGGCCTCTTCGCAGGAGACGGCTTCGGACCTGTTGAAGACGGTGCCGTCCCAGGCTGTGCGCGTGACCGCAGCGCCCATCGAGACGAAGGGATCGTCGGGATCGGCCCAGGCGGTGGCGGGCGCGTCGGAGGAGAGCGCGAAGGCGTCGAGCGCCGAGGAGACGGTCTTCACGGGATAGACGCGCTCAAGGTCCTTCGGGGCGAGCACGGCCCTGTAGCCTTCGATTTCGGCGTACGGGAAGATCACCTGGGTTGTCACTCCGAAGCGCATGGCCGAGGCGTTCATGCGGGCGAGCTGAGCCTCGTTGAGGAAGGTGGCGTGCTCGATGCGCACGGACGGGCGGTCCTCAAGCCAGGGCGTCTGATCCTCGAAGAAGTCGATGATGCGCCCGACGGCCCTGTCACCCATGGCGTGGACGGAGAGCTGGATTTTGTTGGTGCGGGCGTACTCGGCCGCGGCCTCAAGCGCGCCGTCGTCGAGCGTGACCATCCCGGTCGAGCCGTTGAGAAAGGGCGTCGTCACGGCCGCCGTGGCGCCCGAGACGCTTCCGTCGGCAAAGAGCTTGACGCCCGCGATGAAGTGGTCTCCCGTCCTGTCCTCGTCCGTGAGCGCGGGCATGCCCCGAGGGTCGCGTCCGCCCTTCCAGACGAGGTAGAGCCCTGCCCTGACGGGAAAGCCGCGGCGCGCCGCCTCGCGGTAGACGGCGAGCTGGCGGTAGTCGGCCATCATTTCGGTGAAGGCGAGAATGCCGCGCGCAAGAAAGTGTTCGCCCGAGGCCGTCATCATCTCCACTTCGCTCTCGAACGTGGGCTCGCCCATCAGGCGCTCGACGACCTGTGCGGCATTGAATTCGGTGAGAACGCCGTTGGGGCGACCGTCGGGAAAGCGTCCGAAGCGCCCGCCGGCGGGATCGGGCGTATCTGCCTCAATGCCAGCGAGGCGCAGGGCGACGCTGTTGCAGATCGCAGAGTGGCAGTCGGAGCGCTTCACGAACACGGGCTGCGTCGTGCTGACGCGGTCGAGGTCCTCGATGGTGGGGGTGCGGTGTTCGGCGAGTTTGCCTTCGTCATAGCCGAAGCCCGTGATCCAGGCCTCGGGCCCTCGGCCGGCGAGCGAATGGCGCCTGAGCGCCTCAATCATCTCCTCGATCGTGTTGACGATCGGGGAGACGCAGGGCACGGACCTCACCGTGGCCGCAATCCAGCTCGGATGGGTGTGAATGTCGCAGAGCGCGGGCAGAACCGTGCGTCCCTCGAGGTCGACGGACGGCACGCCGTCGTGCGCGGGTGCGCAGGCGCCGGGACCGATCCAGGAGATGCGGCCCGCCTTGACGAGAAGGGCGTCCGCGTCGGTGAAGCGTTCGCCGTCGTGAATGACGGCATTGTGAATGAAGACGTCGTGCATGGCTCTCCGGCCTTGAAGTTGAAGGGGATTCAGAAAGGATACGGCTCGCGGAGGAGGACGTCGCCCGAAATCTGGCGGGCTCTTGTGCGCCGTCATGCGGTATCGGGAAAAGAGAGGAGGCGGCGTGAGGGAAAGGGGAAGGAAAAGGCAAAAAAAATGGACGTTCCGAAGAACGTCCATTTTCTCGATGACTTGGCAGGGGTAGTAGGATTCGAACCTACGAATGTCGGATTCAGAATCCGATGCCTTAACCGGACTTGGCGATACCCCAGTACATCTGGTGCGGTCGGAGAGACTCGAACTCTCATGGCTCTCACCACAGCGACCTCAACGCTGCGCGTCTACCAATTTCGCCACGACCGCGAAATGTTGACTGTTCGATGCTTGAGGAGCATCCGGAGAGTCACTCCGTTGATTGACTTGGCAGGGGTAGTAGGATTCGAACCTACG
>NZ_KQ968544.1:18317-38168 GCF_001578585.1 Sutterella sp. KLE1602 | reverse complement strand
CTGCGCGTCTACCAATTTCGCCACGACCGCGAAACCTTCTCAGCTTGTATTTGGTGCTACGCACCGGACGCGTCGTCATTGCTGAGCCTGACGGCACATCCAACAGAACGGTTGGCAGGGGTAGTAGGATTCGAACCTACGAATGTCGGATTCAGAATCCGATGCCTTAACCGGACTTGGCGATACCCCAGTACATCTGGTGCGGTCGGAGAGACTCGAACTCTCATGGCTCTCACCACAGCGACCTCAACGCTGCGCGTCTACCAATTTCGCCACGACCGCGGCCCGAACTGTTCCCCACTGATGTGCATCCGAAGAAGCGAGGTCACCAGCAGAGGAGGTGTATTTTACCTCGGAATTTCGTTCGTGGGGGCCTTATTAGGGTTTTCACTACCAGACATACCATATTCATGGGATGCCGGCTGTTCGACCGTTGACAAAACACCACCCGCTGGCTGAGCGGAACGCTTGTTGAAGGCGCCGGAAGCGAGCGTCAGGGCGATCGTGGAGCAGAAGAAGACCGTGGCGGCGATGGCCGTGGAACGGGAGAGGAAGTTTGCGCTGCCCGTAGCGCCGAAGACAGAGCCGGAGGCGCCGGAACCGAAGGCGGCACCGAGGTCGGCACCCTTGCCGTGCTGCATGAGCACGAGCACGATCACGACGACGGCAGAGATGATCTGCAGAACGAGAGCGATGCTAAGAAGAAAATGCATGGCGGTTAAACCTTAGAGTGAAAAATCAATCGACGCGGGCAGCCGCGCAGACGGAATGGAAATCTTCAGCCTTGAGGGCGGCGCCGCCGATGAGGCCGCCGTCGATGTCGGGCTGGGAGAAGAGTTCATGGGCATTGTCCGGCTTGACGCTGCCGCCGTAGAGCAGCGGCGTCTTCGCGGCGGCTTCGGCGTCGGCCTCGGTGAGGCAGGCGCGCAGAGCCGCGTGAACGTGCTGGGCGGCCTGCGGAGTCGCCGTGCGTCCCGTGCCGATGGCCCAGACGGGTTCATAGGCGACGGCGCCGAGCTTGGCAACGGGCACTCGCGTGAGCACGGTTCGAAGCTGGCGCAGCACGACGGCCTCGGTGAGGCCTGCCTCGCGCTCGGCGAGCGTCTCGCCCACGCAGACGACGGGGGCGATGCCGTGAGCAACGAGGTTTTCAGCTTGGACGGCCACGGATTCGTCGTCCTCACCCCAGAGGGTGCGGCGTTCCGAATGGCCGACGAGGCAGAGGCTCATGCCGATGTCGGCGAGCATGGCGGCGGACACTTCGCCCGTGAAGGCGCCCTGATCCCTTGGCGAAACCGTCTGGGCGCCGACAGCGACCCCCGTGTCCTTGAAGAGGCGGACGAGTTCGGACAGATAGACGAAGGGCGCGCACACGGCGGTCCTGCAGTTGAGATCGCCGAGTTTGGCAAGGAATTCCTCCGCCCAGAGGCGGTTGGCCTCGGCGGAGCCGTTCATTTTCCAGTTGGCGATGACAATCTTTTCACGCACGCTGAGTTTCTCCAACAATGCCGGTGAAGGATGCGGATGGTCCGTTTTTGACGCGGACAATGCATAACCCTCGCATTTTATACGGTTTCCCTCAAGTCTTCAAAGCACTCGGGGAAAAAACGATGGGGTTTTGAAACAAGAAGCCCTGCTCTCCTCGCGGAGAGCAGGGCTCGTGTCTTCAAGCCCGGAAGGGCTCAGGGATTAGGCCTGGGCGGCTTCGTCCTTGAGAAGAGCCTTCATGGAAAGGCGCACGCGGCCCTTTTCGTCGGCTTCGATGACCTTGACGCGGACCTGCTGGCCTTCCTTGAGGTAGTCGGAGACCTGGTTGACGCGTTCGTTGGCGATCTGGCTGATGTGAAGGAGGCCGTCCTTGCCCGGCAGGAGCTGGACGATGGCGCCGAAGTCGAGCAGGCGCTGGACCGTGCCTTCGTAGATCTGGCCGACTTCGATCTTGGCCGTGATGATCTCGATGCGGCGGCGGGCTTCTTCAACGCGGGCCGTGTCCGGGCTGGCGATGGTGACCGTGCCGTCGTCTTCGATGTTGATCGTCGTGCCGGTTTCTTCGGTGAGGGCGCGGATGGTGGCGCCGCCCTTGCCGATGACTTCACGGATCTTGTCCTGATCGATCTTGAAGGAGATCATGCGCGGGGCGAAGTCGGAGAGTTCCTTGGCGCCGCCGCCGGCCATTTCATGCATCTTGCCGAGGATGTGCTGGCGGCCTTCGTGGGCCTGGGCCAGGGCGGCCTGCATGATTTCGGCCGTGATGCCTTCGAT
Organism: Sutterella sp. KLE1602; assembly: GCF_001578585.1. NCBI lineage: Bacteria > Pseudomonadati > Pseudomonadota > Betaproteobacteria > Burkholderiales > Sutterellaceae > Sutterella > Sutterella sp. KLE1602. Next base: position 35,906 of record NZ_KQ968544.1, on the reverse strand, counting down.
CTTGATGTCCATCTGGAGGGCGGTCACGCCTTCGGCGGTACCGGCCACCTTGAAGTCCATGTCGCCGAGATGGTCTTCGTCACCGAGAATGTCGGTGAGGACGGCGAACTTGTTGCCTTCCTTGATGAGGCCCATGGCCACGCCGGCGACGTAGTCCTTGAGCGGAACGCCGGCGTCGAGCATGGAGAGGCAGCCGCCGCAGACGGAGGCCATCGAGGAGGAGCCGTTGGATTCGGTGATTTCAGAAACGACGCGGATCGTGTACTGGAATTCCTCGGCGGTCGGGAGAACGGCCTTCAGGGCGCGCTTGGCGAGACGGCCGTGGCCGATTTCGCGGCGCTTCGGGCTGCCGACGCGGCCCGTTTCGCCCGTGGCGAACGGGGGCATGTTGTAGTGCAGCATGAAGCGGTCGTGCGTTTCTTCGCAGAGACCGTCGATGATCTGTTCGTCCTGCTTCGTGCCGAGCGTCGTAAGCACGAGGGCCTGCGTTTCGCCGCGGGTGAAGAGGGCGGAGCCATGGGTGCGCGGAAGCACGCTCTGGCGGATTTCGATCGGGCGGACCGTGCGGGTGTCGCGGCCGTCGATGCGGGGTTCGCCGTTGAGGATGTTGGAGCGAACGAGCTTGGCTTCGAGTTCGAAGAGGATGCCGTGGACTTCGTTCATGTCCGGAGCTTCGGTGCCGGCGGCTTCGGCGTCGGCGACGAGCTGGGCTTCGCAGGCGGCATAGACTTCGCGGAGCTTTTCCGTACGGGCCTGCTTGGAGCGGATGCCGTAGGCTTCCTTGAGGCCGGCGTCGCAGAGTTCGACGATGCGGGCGACGAGGGCTTCGTTCTTCGGGGCGGGCTGCCAGTCCCAGGCCGGCTTGCCGGCTTCGGCGACGAGCTCGTTGATGGCCTGGATGCAGACCTGCATGGCCTTGTGGCCGGCCATCACGGCTTCGAGCATCGTCTTTTCCGGAAGGATGTCGGCCTCGGATTCAACCATGAGGACGGCGCGTTCCGTACCGGCGACGACGAGGTCGAGGCGGGAGGTCTTGAGTTCTTCCGTGGTCGGGTTGATGACGATTTCGTCATTGATGTAGCCGACGCGGCAGGCGCCGATCGGGCCGCGGAACGGGATGCCGGAGATGGCGAGGGCGGCGGAGGCGCCGATCATGGCCGGAATGTCCGGATCAACGGCGGGGTCGGCGGAGAGGACGTGGATGATAACCTGGACTTCGTTGAAGAAGCCGTCCGGGAAGAGCGGGCGGATCGGACGGTCGATCAGGCGGGAGGTGAGCGTTTCCTTTTCGGACGGACGGCCTTCGCGCTTGAAGAAGCCGCCGGGGATCTTGCCGGCAGCGTAGGTCTTTTCGATGTAGTCGACGGTGAGCGGGAAGAAGTCTTGGCCGGGCTTCGTTTCCTTCTTGGCCACGACCGTGGCGAGCACCACCGTGTCGTCCATCTGGCAGATGCAGGCGCCGGTGGCCTGACGGGCGATCTCACCGGTGGTGAGGGTCACGTCGTGATTGCCGAAGCGGAAGGACTTGGACACTTTGTTGAACATCGTCATGATGTATTCCTCTGTGCATGGTTGTCGTCGCTGACGTTACTCATCAACTTTCCGGGCGCAAGAGCAATTCGAGTTCGAAGCTCTTTGGCACGCTGCGGCATCAGATCCCTTTTCCCTTGTGCCGGAGGGGGAGGGAGCTCATGTCGCAACGCAGTAGCCTCGCGTGGAAAGAAAGTGTGCCGTCAACGAACGACGTGGGTTTTAGATGCGACGACGGCCTGTCGTCGTTCGGCAGGCCGTTGTCAGGGAGAAATGTTCCGTCTTACTTACGGAGATTGAGGGCTTCAATCAGGGCGCGGTAAGCATTGAGGTCGGTGCGCTTGAGGTAGTCAAGCAGCTTGCGGCGGCGGGAGACCATACGGAGAAGGCCACGACGGGAGTGGTGATCCTTGGTGTGAACCTTGAAGTGGTCCGTAAGGTGGTTGATGCGGGCGGTGAGAAGAGCAACCTGCACTTCGGGAGAGCCGGTGTCGCCTTCAGCGCGCTGGAACTTGGCAACGATCTCAGACTTGTTCATTTCAACGGACATTTGTTTTCCTGAATAAAGAAAAAGGTATGGAAACTTGCGGACACGAGCGTTGAGACTCGAGCCGTGAAAGCGGAGATTGTACCTACTGCATGGGCGCCGTGCAAGTGCAAAGCGAGGAAATTTTCACACAAGGCGGCGCGGGCTCCGAAACGGCCTCCGCGGGTTGACTGTCAAGGGCCCCGGAAGCCCTGAAAAAGGTATGAAAAACGCCGCGCTCCCGTGGGGATGCGCGGCGTTCGGAAGGCTCTTGGGATGTCAGCGCTCGTCGCTCAGACGGTAGCGCTTTTCAAGCCAGCCGACGAGCTGGCTGATGGTGAGCGTCATGACAAGGTAGAGGATCGCGACGCAGGTCCAGATCTCCATCGTGCCGTAGGTTTCGGCAATGACGAGCTGGCCGGAGCGGGTCAGTTCCTCGAAGCCGATCACGGAGACGAGGGAGGAGTCCTTCAGCATGGCGATGAACTCGTTGCCGAGCGGCGGGATGATGCGCTTGACGGCCTGCGGCAGCACGATGTAGCGCATCGTCTGCGGGTAGGTCATGCCGAGCGAGAGGCCGGCGCGCATCTGGCCGAGCGAGATGGACTGGATGCCCGCACGGAAGATTTCGGCGATGTAGGCGCCCGAGTTGAGCGAGCAGGCCGCGACGGCGGCAATGTAGGGGTCGATGCGCTCACCGATGATGTTCGGCAGGGCGAAGTAGATGATGAAGATCTGGATCAGAAGCGGCGTGCCGCGGATCACGTCGACGTAGACTTTGGCGGGCCAGCGGAAGATGGGATTCTTCGAAAGCTGGGCAAGACCGAGGAAAAGGCCGATGATCAGGCCGAGACCCACGGCGAGCGCCGTGATTTCAAGCGTCAGGCCCGCGCCCTTGAGAAGCAGGGGAAGGCTGTTGACGATCAGGGATAAATCAAATTCCATGACGGGTGACCTCTAAGCAGATTGTGGTTTGCGTCCGCTTCCGGATGAAGGGCGGGGGGGATGCTCTTCGAAGGGGGAGGGCCCGGGCGCGGCGCAATGATAAAAGTGTAAGGCAAAATTTGCTGAATTTTACAGACACGGATCAAGGTTGTCTAACCGTACAGGGCAAACCTTGAGGCGTCTCAAAGAAAAAGCCGGCGCGCTCCCTTGCGGGAGAGGCCGGACTCCTGTGTCGTCAGATCACGGATTTGCGAAAAATCAGTTCTTGCCGAACCACTTGTTGTAGATCTTGTCGTATTCGCCGTTCGACTTCAGCTTGGCGAGCGCAGCGTTGACCTCGTCCTTGAGTGCGGACTGGTCCTTGCGGAAGACGAAGGCAAAGTCGTCGGCGGAGTAGGTTTCGGGCTGGTGCACGAGTTGGGCGCCGAGCTTGGGCTGTTGCGTCATGATGTAGGCCGTCACGGGACGGTCGTTGATTACGGCGTCGCTGCCGCCGATGGAGAGGTCGAGAATGGCCTCTCCCGCGGTGTTGAACGTCACGATCTTGGCGCCCTTGACCTTTTTGGCGGCGTTGTGGCTCGTCGTGCCGATCTGCACGCCGATCGTCTTGCCCTCAAGGTCCTTCATGCTCTTGACGGCGCTGGCTTTGGCCTTCGTGGTGACGAGGGAGAGGCCGGAAGTGTAGAACGTGTCGGAGTAGAGGACGCGCTTCTTGCGCTCCTCGGTGATGGAGAAGCCTGCGGCGCCCATCTCGACGGTGCCCGAGAGCATGGCGGGGATGATGGCGTCGAAGCTGAGGACCTGGAATTCGATTTTGGCGCCGAGTTCCTTGCCGACGGCCCGCACGAGGTCCATTTCGAAGCCGGAGACTTCTCCCGTCTGGGTGTTGACGAATTCAAAGGGGGGGAACGTCGGTTCCGTGGCCACCTTGATGAGGCGTTCCGCAAACGCGTTGGCGGACATGCCGCCGAGAACGGCGGCGCTCATGATGACGCCGGCGAACGTCTTGACGCCGGCACGTGCGAGCTTGAATTGCATTTGTAAGGCCCTCCTGGGCTTGTAGCGGGAGCGCGGTGCTCCCTGTTTTAATACCGTTCGCGTGAACGGCCCGAGAGTTCCTGGGCTGCAGGGGGATGCGGCTTCGGACGTTGGAAATTCTTTTCAGGCGGCCTGTTTCAGGTTGTCGGACTGCGGGTGATGTGCTGTTTTTGGTCAGTCCGGCCCGCGCGCCGCGCGGCTGGCGCGGCACGGGGACTTTGGTGAGGAGAGGTTACTTGGCGAACCACTTGTCCTCGATCTTGGCGAATTCGCCGGACTTCTTGAGCTCTTCAAGGGCGGCGTTGAGCTTCTGGAGGAGCTCGGCGTTGCCCTTCTTCACGGCGAAGCCGAAGTGTTCGGCGTCGGCGATCTCGGTGGAGAGCTGGAGGTTCTTGGCAACGCGCGGCTTCGTCTTCAGGAAGTAGGCGAGCACCGGACGGTCAAGCACGACGGCGTCGGCGTTCTTGACGTTGAGGTCCATGAAGGCCTCGCTCGTCGTGTTGAAGGCGGAGACGCGGGCGCCCTCGACGTTCTTGGCGTAGGCGGCGCCCGTCGTGCCGATCTGCACGGCGAGGGTCTTGCCCTTGAGGTCGGCGAAGGTCTTGATCTTTTCAGCATCGGCCTTGCGGACGAGATAGGAGAGGCCGGACTGGTAGTAGGGGGAGGTGAAGTCGACCTTCTTCTGACGTTCTTCGGTGATGGAGATGCCCGAGGCGATCACGTCGATCGTGCCGGCGGAGAGCGCCGGGATGAGGGCGTCAAAGCCCATGTTCATGACCTTGACGTCGTAGCCGGCCTTGTCGGCGACGGCCTTGATGAGGTCGATGTCGAAGCCGGAGAACTCCTGGGTCTTCGTGTCGAGGAATTCGAACGGCGCGAACGTGGGTTCGGTGCCGACGCGCAACGTGTCGCGGGCCATGGCGTTGCCGGCGAAGGCGGCGATGGCAAGGGCGGAGGCGGCAGCGGCGAAAACTTTCTTGAACATCATGGTAAGGCGGTCCTTTGAGATTCTGTCTGTTCGTTTTGCGGATCCGGAGCGCCTCCTGCAAGGCGCTTCGTCCGTAGGATGCAATATAGCCGAAGTGTTCGGCCCCCTGCGAGACGAATCGTCCAAGTTTGTACGCCGCTCAGACCGTATAGGTCCTATACCCCAATATTCGCGCGCCTTCGTATCAAAGCCGCCCAATTGTCGGCAAAAGGCGGGGGCGGAAGAAGCCTCAAGGGCGTCTCAAAGCTTCCATGCGTTCACCAGCCATCCGTTCTCGCGAGCGGCCTCGAGCAGCGTGGGGTCGGGGTTGACCGCCACGCAGTCGCCCGAGGCGAGCGCGAGCGGCAGGTCGTTGCGGCTGTCGGTGTAGAAGACCGTCTCGGCGGGGCGCAGCCCCCTGTGCTCGAGTGCGGCGCAAAGGCGCACGACCTTGCCCTCGCGGAAGGTGGGCGTGCCCGAGAGCTCGGGCGTGATGCGGCCGTTCCTGACGACGAGCTCGGTGCCGAGCGCGACGTCGACGCCGAAGACGCGTTCGGCGATGGGCTTCACGAAGAAGGCGTTGGAGGCGGAGATGATGAGCGTAAGCATGCCCGCGGCCTTCGCGGCGCGGATCGTCTCAAAGCCCTGCGGATAGGCGATGGGACGGATCTTCTCCTCGATGAAGTCGGAGACGAGCGCATTGCGCTCGGCCTCGTCAAGTCCCGAGTAGGCGGGAACCGCCTCGCGCAGCCAGGCGGCGATGTCGAGCGTGCCCGCGTGGTAGGAGGCCTTCATGCGTTCGTTGATCTCGCGGAAGACGGGATCGGTTACGACGCCCCTTTCATAGAGATACTCGGTCCAGCCGATCGTGGCATCGCCCGCGATGAGCGTGTGGTCGAGGTCGAACACGGCGGCAAGCGGCATGAAGCCGGTGGCGGGAACGGGGCGGAAGGCGGTCATGGCGGGGAGAGTCCTTGGAGTGCTTGCAGGGATCGTCATTCTAGTCGTTCTCATCCAAATGTGATGAAAGCCGCACCGGGCTTTTCTCGTCCAGTGCGGCTTTTTCATAAGGCGACTTGTGCGAAACGCACGGTCGTTCGGGCGTCTTGTGCGGATCAGGCCTTGACTACGCGGGCGACGTCGGCGGCGAAGGCCTCCTCGCCCTGAGCCGACAGGATGCCGTAGAGGCGCATGGCGGTCAAGTTGCAGAGCACGTAGTTGCGCAGCGCGTTGAAGGTCTTTTCATCGCGCACGCCCCACTTCTTCTCAGCGAGGTTTCGAAGGGCCTTGACGACCCACTGGCAGGCGGGCACGGAGATGACCCAGTCGTGGTCGGCGAGGTGTACGACCCAGCCCTCGATGCGGCGCGGCAGCGGCAGGGTCTTGCCGTCGGCGGCGATGAGGCCGGCCTTGACGGGGTCGACGCCCGCGATGATCGCGGCGGCGCGGAGCCAGCCGACGACCTGGGCTTCGCCGGAGGCGCTGCCCGGATGCTCGTGGGCGCAGGCCTGGGCAACGACGAATTCGGCGGGCAGGCCGCGCTTGATGGACTCGGCGATGCTGAGTACGTGGTGTTCGCCCGTGCCTGCGAGGGCCTCCTCCTTGCGGCAGGCATTGTCAGCCTCCCACTGGAAGACCCAGGGCTTGTGCAGGTCGTGCAGGATTTCACCGCCGACGGCGTGGTCGAAGTCGAGCTTGAGGCCGTCGATGTTGTCGTAGGCGGCGACGAGGGATTCGGCGGAGACGACGTTGAGGGCGACGTGGGTGCAGAGGCCGCCCGGATAGGCATGGTGGCTGCCGTAACCGGAGCCCGGCGCGCTCCAGGTGGGCTGCGGCGAGCGGGTGGTGTCGGAGAACTTCGGGAAGACGGACGTGCGGCCGGCGGCGATCAGGCCCTCCTTCTTGAGGGCGGCGAGCACGGCGCTCTGGTCGGCGGAGGCGATCGTAGGAGCCGGGTTCTCGATGATGGAGAGGACGGCCTTCCTGAGTTCGGGATCGCGCAGACGGCCGGCGGCCGCGCGGATGATTTCGTACGAGGTCTGGACGACGTCGCTCTCGCGGGCCATGTCGACCGGGGACATGGCGGCGATTTCGACAATGGTGCGGGCCTTTTTGGGTGCGGCGGCAGCGGCTGCGATCGGGCTGAAGGCGGCGAGGCCGCTCGCGACGGGGAGAACGGAGGCCGCAGCGGCGGCGCCGAAGAGCGAGCGGCGGGAGATCTGAGTCATGATTTTCCTTTCACAAAACAACATCTGCATGAACTGTGCAGAGCAGGCCCTGTTCAACGACGGTCCCGATCCGGGACTTCAGGGCTTCGGGTCTGAGCTTTTCCCGGATTCCCTTGAGCCTGCAGGACGGATTCTTTCAGGGCCGAATGACGGCGCCGTGACCGTGCGTTGACATCTTGAAGACGCTTGCGTGAATTTTCGATGACGGATTGTCTTCGGACGCCCGATGCGACGAGCGCCCGTCTCTTCGAAGGAGACGGGCGCTCTGAGAGGGCTCGGAGCGAGGCGCTCAGCGGATGGGGCGCCTCCCCGCGAGCCATGCGGGAATGAGGGCGCAGAACGAACCCGCAAGGAGCGTGGCCGCGGCGGCGAGAAGTTCGGGCGAGCCCATGGCGGGCGACATGGCAACGCCCGTTTCGGCGGCAAGCAGATGCGCGGCCGCCTCCGCGCCGATGAAGCCGAGGACGAGGCCGCCCGCGGTCCCCGCAGCGACGACCGTCATGACGATGCACCAGACGAGGCTCATGATGTAGCGCTGCGGGGCGCCGAGTACGCGGAGCTGCTCGAGGGCGGGCCTGCGGAGCTCACCGAGCAGCACGCCCATGATGAGCGTGGCGGCGAGCGCCGTGAGAAGCGTGAGGCGGGCCGTGATCGTCACGGCCTCGCTCGCGCCGCCCAAAAGCGAGTGGAGCGAGACGAGCACCTCGCCAGAGAAGACGCCCATCAGGTTGACCGACGTGCGGTCGGGGCCGGAGAGCGTGCGCTGCGACTGCTGCTGGCGCAGCCTGTAGGCATCGGCGAACGAGGCGGGCTTGACGACGACGGCGGAGACGCCGGGAAGCGTCTCAAAGTCGTGTTCGGAGAAGACGCCGAGCAGTCGGCCGTGCCCTTCTTCATGCGCATATTCATGCTCCGTTCCGTCTTCTTCTTCGTGGTCGTAACCGTGGGCGCGCTCGAGTTCGTCGTGCACCGTCATCGAGTGCGTGGCCCAGACGGCCTCGATCGGAATCATGACGGCGCGGTCCCAGGGCGTGCCGCTTTCGGGCATCCTGCCCACGACCTTGAGGCGTCCGTGGTCGTGCGCGTGTCCTGCGCCGGGCGTCCTGCCGTGCATGGGTACGATTTCGTCGCCGATGCGGTAGGGGGCCGAGGCGCCGACGACGGCCTCGAAGGGCGCCTTGAAGAGGCGTCCCTCGGCGGGCCTGACCGTGCCGCCGAAGGTGACGAGCGACGTTGTCGTGCCGACGATGGGAGAGTCTCCCGCCCTGTCGCCGAATGCGACGGGGGCTGCCCACTTGACGCCGTGCCTTTCGTCAAGGTCCTTCATGACGGAGAGTGGCACGAGGGGAAGGGGTTCGTCACGCAGGAAGACGGCGCCGAGCAGAAGGGACGAGGGGCTGGCCTTGGCTCCGATGAGAAGATCGAACCGGTCGGCGGCCTGGGCCGAGGCGTGCCTCAGCATCCTGTCGGTCATGCCGGTCGCAATCGAGATCGAGAGCGAGAGTGCGAGGACGGCGGCGATGCCTGCGAGCACGGCGGCGCTTCTGCGCAGCTCGCTCCTAAGAAGCATGAGGACGTTCATGGATCAGATCCTTGGGGTGAGTCGGCCGTCGGCGAGCGTGAGGTGGCGCTCGAAGTGGCCGAGCACGCGCTCGTCGTGGCTTACGAGCACGAGGGAGGCGCCGAGCGAGCCTGCGGCGGAGATGAGTGCGTCGACCGCATGACCTGCACGGTTGGCGTCGAGGCTTGCGGTGGGTTCGTCCGCGAGGATGATCGAGGGAGACTGCATCAGCACGCGCACGAGCGCCGTGCGCTGCATCTCGCCTCTCGAGAGGAGTTCGGAGCGCGTGTCGGGATTGACTCCGTGCAACTTGAGGAGGTCCGTCGCGTCGCGACGCTGGGTGTTGGATACGGTGCGCGAGCAGAACGTGAAGGGGAGCAGGACGTTTTCGAGGGCCGTGAGGTCGTCGAAGAGGCGGAAGTCCTGAAAGAGGAAGCCGACGTGCCGGCCGCGCCAGCGGTCGCGCCTGGGTTCGGAGAGTGCGGAGACCTCGGTGTCGCCGTAGAGCACGCGGCCCCTCGTCGGGAGAAGAATGCCCGAGACGAGCTTGAGGAAGGTGGTCTTGCCCGCGCCGCTTGCGCCGCGCACGGCGATCATTTCACCGGGTTCGAGGCAGAACTCGTCGATCTCGAGGAGCGTGCGCAGGGAGGAGCCGTCGCGAACGTCGAGTCCGACGCCTTCAAGCTTGAGCGTGTCCGTCATCAGATCACCTCGTACTTTGCGTCGGCGAGCCGCACGAGGCTCACGAATCCCGTTTCGGGATCGGTCTCGCTGCCCGTTTCGAGCCGTCCCGTCACCTCGATGAGGCGGTTGTTCTGCACGAAGGCCTGCTCGCTCGCGAGCCTCACGAGGATGATGCTGTCGGGCCAGTCCTGATCGGAGTTGCAGAAGGGGCACAGGCTCACGGGCTCCTTCGTGAGGATGAGGAAGGCGGCTTCGGCCTTGAGCGGCGGAGCCATGAAGCCGCGGATGCGGATCCGCTTGCCCGAGAGCGACTTGAGCTTTTCGGAGAACTGAAGGCCGAGGACGGAGTTGCCCGCGTACATCTCCTCAAACCTGAGTTCTGGGACGGCGGCGAATGCAGGGACGGCCACAAGGAGCGGGGTCCCAAGAAGGCATTTGACGAATTGGCGGCGCTGCATGATGGGTGGCGTCTCGTTTCTGAAAATTGAAAAGGCCGGAGGCGGACTCCCGTGGGAGCCGCGCCTCCGGCGCGGGGCCCTGCGAGGGGCCTTGTGACCGTTACTTGCCGAGGGCAAGCGCTTCGGCCATCACGCGGAAGACTTCCGTGGAGTTCATGAAGCCGCGGATCTGTTCGGCGTTCGGACCCTGGGCGGTCACGACCAGATCGTCGACCGTGTGCACGCCCTGGCTTTCGTTTCGCGGGAGGTTGCCCTCGACGAAGTGGCCGCCCTCGACGTCCTTGTACCTGGCGTCGGCGACGTATTCGCCCTTTTCGTTCTTGACGGCCGGGTTGAAGGTGGCGTCAGGATAGGAGCGGTACGTTTCGTAGTAGTCGGGGTGGGCACCGAAGAAGACGGCAAGACGCTTGGAGGGCTGGAAGTTGTCGGGGAAGCCGTCCTTGTCCTTGTCCTCGTAGTTCGGGTAGCCGGCGTCGGCATAGACGCCCACCTTTTCGCGCATGTCCTTGCCCGGCTTGTTGTCGTCCACCGTGCCGGCGACGGAGATCGAGTGCGTGTGGTCGCCCGTCACGATGAGCAGCGTGTCGGGGTTCTTGGCGCAGTAGGCCTTGGCGCGCTCGACCACCTTGTCGAAGGCGATCGTGTCGCCCACGGAGCGGGTCCAGTCGAGCGGGTGGGAGTACTTGTCCACGAGGCCCGCCTCGAGCATCAGGAAGAAGCCGTCCTTGTTCTTCTCGAGCACTTTGACGGCGGCGTCGAAGGATTCGGTCAGATCAGGCTGGTTCGGGAACTTCTTGACGGTGTTGCCCTTCCACTGGTGGCGGTCGACCCAGCCGTCCATGTTGCCGGTGTGAAAGAGGCCGAGCAGGCGGTCGGGCGTCTGGCCGGAGACGGCGCTGAGCATTTCCGTGCGGTCCGTGACGAGCTTGTAGCCGGCGTCGCCGAACTTCTGGATGTAGTTGATGCTGTCCTTGCGCTTGGAGCCGGCGGTTTCCTTCGGGAGGAAGTAGGCGGAGCCGCCGCCGAGGATGACCTCGGGCTTGACGTTGTAGAACATCCCGACGATGTCGGCCTTGTCGGCGCGGCGGCGGGTGTGGGAGACGACGGAGGCGGGCGTGGCGTCCTCGATCTCGGCGTCGCTCACGACGCCGATGGCCTTGTTGGTCTTGCGGCGCAGAAGCTCGGCGATCGTCTCCTGCTTCGGATCGTCCTGGCTGGCCTGGGTGCGGTCGGCGTAGACGCCGAGGGCGTTGACGCTCGACTTGTGGCCCGTCATGTAGGCGGAAGCGGTGTTGGCGCTGTCGGCGGCGATCGTGTCGACGGAGCTCGTGCCGAGAAGAGCCATGTGCGGCATGTCGTCCATGGCGAGCGGAGCGTTGTACATGCCGTTCGTCACGCCCTTGGAGAGGATGCGGGCGGCGGTGCGGTGACCGACGGAGAGGCCGTCGGCAAGAAGAATGATGACGTTCTTGGCAACCGGCTTTTCTGGCGTCGTGTAGATGTCCCAGTTGGCGCGCATTTCGCCTTCGGGGCTCTTGACGATGACTTCGTAGCGGCCGGGCTTCTTGATCTCGACGTCGCGGACGACGAGGGCGGAACCGTGGACGTTGTCCTCCTTCTCCATCCAGACTTCCTTGCCGGAGAGCGTCTTGGAGTAGTCGGCACCGTTGATCTGAACGGTGATGTCCTTGCGGGCGACGCTCTTGTCAAGCTCGATCTTGAAGTCGAAGCGGGCGTTCGTCATGAAGCGGGCCTGATCGACGGGATAGATCTGGGCGGCGCCGGCCTGGCCAGCGGCAATGAGGGAGAGAAGCGCTGCGGAGACGGCAGCGGTCGCGGTCTTGATTTTCACAATGAATTCCTTCAACAAACAATGGTCCGAAGGCGCCGGGCCTTCGGATGGAGCAAAGTCTAGGAATTCGATTTGACGATCCCGTGTCGGCTTCGTGAATTGATGATGACCGCGAGGAGGAAATGATGACGGAACCGTGTCGGACGGGACTCAGTCGGCGAGAAGGCTCCAGATGCCCGCAAGGCAGAGGCCGATGAAGGCGAGGAGCGCGATGCACTTGAGAAGCGCGACGGCGGACTCAAGACCGCCTGGCGCACGGGCGGGCGCCTCGGGCGCGGCGGCGCTTTCCGTCACGGGATCCGTCTGCTCGGGCGCTTCGATCTCCGCGTTCGCCTTTCCTGCGCTGCGGCGTCGGCCTGCAGGCTTGTCGAGGCGGGTGCGGCTGTAGATGCCCGTGCCCGGCTGCCCAGCGTTGAGGTAGGTGCCGCGCTTGCCGACCGAGACGCTCGCGCCCTTGCGGCCGACCGTGGCGCTGACGCCCGACTTGGAGAGGTTGAGCGTGACGCCGGGAAGAATCTTGATGCGCTTTCTGAAAAAGAGTGCCATGGCTGTTCGGGAAGCTTGTTTGCCGGGAGGATTCAGGCTCGGACGGCGCAGGCGTGCGCGGCCGGAGCCCAATAGCAAAAAAGGCAGAAAGCCGAAGCTTTCTGCCTTTCGAATTCTGGCGGAAGGGGAGGGATTCGAACCCTCGATACGGAATTTCCGTATGCCGCCTTTCCAGGGCGGTACATTCAACCACTCTGCCACCCTTCCAAGATGGAGCGAGCTGACGGTTTCGTCAGAGAGCGCAATTGTACAGTATATTTTTAAAGTCGTGTGAACTTTTTTCGGCTCCTGCCTCAAGGGCGTGCGGGAGGACGGTGATGGGAATCAAGATCTGCAACCTGTGCTGCGGTCACGGACATGTGTTCGAGGGATGGTTTCGCTCCGATGAGGAGCTGGAGGCGGACCTGAAGGAAGGCCGCATCGAGTGTCCCGTGTGCGGAGATCCGTGCGTTGCCAAGCGCCCGAGCGCTCCCAACTTTGTCAGAGTGCAGGGGACGACGAGGACGGACGTTGCGGCCGACGTCGCCGCCCGCGGCTGGGAGAGGGCCCGCGAAATGCAGGCGGACGCCATGAAGGTGCTGCGTGAGGCCGCCGCGATGGCCGAGGACGTCGGCGAGCGCTTTCCCGAAACTGTGAGAGACATTCATGACGGGCGCGCCGAGAGGCGCCTGGTGAAGGGCACCTGTTCGGGCGAGGAGGCTCAGGCGTTGCATGAGGAGGGCATTCCCGTGATGCCTCTCCCTGATGCGGTCTCTAGGCGGCTCAACTGAGCTCCTTTTCTGCAGCGCAGCGCGGCGTTGTACAATGCCGATACCCTTTCAAAACACTCTTTGACTTCGGAGACAGACATGCCCCAGCAAGCCCGTGACGCTGAATTCGCGCCTCACGCCGCCATCGACCTTCGCGACCAGAACAGCATGTTCCTTGCGCTCGAGGAGCTCGGAATCGCCTGCATGCAGGACGCCTGGATCCGCAGCAACGACCCCGGCCACAAGGATGCGGCCGCCGTCCACGAGCAGGCCGAGGAATTCCTCGCCGACATCCTGATGCTTCTTTCGACGGGCGGTGACGAGTCCCGCATCGTGCAGAACGGCTGGGCGGGCGCCGAGCTTGCGAAGCACCTGCGCGCCTCGCTTCGTCAGGAACTTGCCGCCGAGACGGCCGCTCAGGGTCTTGAGGGCGGCACGGACGCCATGTCCGATGAGGTCGTGATCCGTCTTGCGCTCTCCTGCTATCTCAAGGACCTCGAGCTTCTGACGGTGCGCGATGCGCATGAGAAGATGCTCGGCCGCAAGATCGAGCCCAAGGAGTACATCGACTTCATGATCGGTTGGAGCGGTGTTTTCAGTGGTGCAAAGCCCTCTCTTGAGCTCCCGATGGCATTCATGATCTTCAAGGGTGCGCAAAAACACTGAGGAAAAAATCACGCGCACCATTTGCGCGCAAAACCTTGAAAACGATAGACTGACAGGCAGATCGGCGAGTTTGAGAGCGCCGGGCCCGTCAATATGGCCTGGGATCCGCACCTACCGGATCCTTCAGGCCATTTTTTCGTGTTCCGGAAAGACGCTTGAAGCCGACGAAATCCCCCCAAAGCCAACCCGGAGAAAAACATGGAAACAGGAACGGGAGTCAACGCACTGACAATCGTCTTTGCCGCGCTCTGTATCTTTGCCATTGCTTACCGCTTCTACGGTCTCTTCATCGCGACCAAGGTCCTCAGCCTCAATGAAGCCCGCAAGACGCCTGCCGTCAAGTACAGCGACGGGCAGGACTATGTCCCGACCAACAAGTACGTGCTCTTTGGCCACCATTTCGCAGCCATTGCGGCAGCCGGCCCGCTTCTCGGCCCAGTTCTCGCAGCGCAGTTCGGCTACATGCCGGGCCTGCTCTGGATTCTGATCGGCTGCGTGCTCGCAGGCGGCGTGCACGACATGGTCGTGCTCTTCTGCTCCGTGCGCCACCGCGGCCGCTCGCTCGCCTACATCGCGACGCAGGAGATCGACAGGACGACGGGCTTCGTCGCCTCGTGGGCCGTCCTCGCGATTCTGATCCTGACGCTCGCGGGCCTCTCGATCGCCGTGGTCAACGCCATGCACAACTCGCTCTGGTCGACCTACACGGTCGCCGCGACGATTCCCATCGCCATTCTGATGGGCCTCTACATGCAGATCTGGCGCAAGGGCGACGTGGTCGGCGCGACGGTCATCGGCGTCGTGCTCCTCTTCCTCTGCATCCTTTCCGGTCCGTGGGTCGCCGCCCATCCCGAATACTTCGGCTGGCTCGACATCGACCGCAAGGCGATGAGCATCCTCATCCCGATCTACGGCTTCTTCGCCTCCGTTCTTCCCGTGTGGCTCCTGCTGCTGCCGCGCGACTACCTCTCCACCTTCCTCAAGATCGGCACGATCGGCGCCCTCGCCATCGGCATCGCCTTCGTGATGCCGAACTTCCAGATGCCGGCCTTCACGGACTTCATCCACGGCGGCGGCCCGATCGTGGGCGGTCCCGTCATTCCGTTCATCTTCATCACGATCGCCTGCGGCGCGCTCTCGGGCTTCCACGCCACGATCGGCACGGGTACGACCCCGAAGATGGTCGGCAACGAACGCGACGTGCTCTTCGTGGGCTACGGCGCCATGCTGATGGAAGGCTTCGTGGCCATCATGGCCCTTGTCGCCGCCTGCGTGCTGGTGCCCGCCGACTACTTCGCCATCAATGCGCCCGCCGAGAAGTTCCAGGCGCTCGGCATGGCCGTGCAGGAGCTTCCGCGCCTTGAAGCCGAGGTTCAGGAAAGTCTGATGGCCCGTCCGGGCGGCAGCGTCTCGCTCGCCGTCGGCATGGCCCACATCTTCTCCAAGATCCCGTTCATGGAACACCTGATGGCCTACTGGTACCACTTCGCCATCATGTTCGAAGCCGTCTTCATTCTGACGGCCGTGGACGCCGGCACCCGCGTCGGCCGCTTCTTCCTTCAGGAAATGATCGGCAAGGTCATCCCGAAGTTTGCGGACAAGGAATGGGTTCCGGGTGTGATCATCACCTCGGTGCTCTTCACGGGCTCCTGGGGATATCTCGTTTACTCGGGCGACATCGGCTCCATCTGGCCGCTCTTCGGTATCTGCAACCAGCTGCTCGCCAGCGTGACGCTTCTGATCGGCACCACCGTGATCCTGCGCATGAACAAGGCGAAGTACGCCTGGATCACGGGCGTGCCCGGCCTCTTCATGACCGTCATCACGTTTTGGGCGGGCATCTGGCTCATCGTCAACCAGTACCTGCCAGGCGGCAAGATCCTGCTTGCCACGCTCTCCGTGATCGTCATGCTCCTCATGCTCTTCGTGATCTACGGCACGTTGCGCCGCTGGTTCGCGCTCCTTGCGATCCACACGACGACGAAGGACGAGTACGGCGAAGACGTGAAGGTCGTGGTTCAGGAATAATCCTCCAGACTTCCGCTTCGTGAAGCATGCAGGCCCGCCGGTCGAAGGACTGGCGGGCCTGCTTTTGGAGAGTCCGATTTTCGGTAAACTGTGGTCACCTATCATTCGGGTCCCGCCATTCCGGAGGGACCTTCCAGCATTCGGGAGACAGCACCGTGCCGAGCAATCAGTACGAGACCCTGATGCGCCACGTATACGAACACGGCACGCACAAGTCCGACCGCACAGGCACCGGCACGCGATCCGTCTTCGGCTACCAGATGCGCTTCAATCTGGCGGAAGGCTTTCCGCTTGTCACGACGAAGAAGCTTCACCTTCGCTCGATCATTCACGAACTGCTCTGGTTCCTTCAGGGCAGCTCCAACATCAAGTACTTGCACGACAACGGCGTGACGATCTGGGACGAGTGGGCCGACGAGAACGGCGACCTCGGCCCCGTCTACGGCGTCCAGTGGCGCAGCTGGCCCGCACCCGACGGCAGCCACGTCGACCAGATCGAGAACCTGATGCAGCAGCTCAGGACCAATCCCGACAGCCGCCGCATGATCGTGTGCGCCTGGAATCCGGGCCTCGTGGACCAGATGGCGCTTCCGCCCTGCCACTGCCTTTTCCAGTTCTACGTGGCCGACGGCAGGCTCTCCTGCCAGCTCTACCAGCGCTCCTGCGACATCTTCCTCGGCGTGCCCTTCAACATCGCGAGCTACGCGCTGCTCACGCACATGGTGGCGCAGCAGGCGGGCCTCGAGGTCGGAGACTTCGTCTGGACGGGCGGCGACTGCCACCTCTATGACAATCACATGGAGCAGACCGAGCTTCAGCTCTCCCGCGAGCCGCGTCCCTATCCGCAGCTCGTGATCAGGCGCAAGCCCGACTCCATCTTCGACTACAGGTTCGAGGACTTCGAAATCACCGGCTACGATCCGTGGCCCCACATCAAGGCGCCCGTCGCCGTCTGAGGAGAGACTCATGAAGATCGCACTCATCGTCGCAGCCGCACGCAACGGCGTCATCGGCGGCGGCAACAAGATGCTCTGGCGCGTGCCCGAGGACTTCGCCCACTTCAAGCGCACCACGATGGGCCACCCCATCGTCATGGGCCGCAAGACCTGGGAGTCCATCGGTCGTCCGCTTCCCGGCCGCCGCAACGTGGTCGTCACGCGCAATGCGGACTACCGCGCCGAAGGCGCCGAAGTGGTTCCTTCCCTCGAGGAGGCCTTCAGGACGCTCGCTGACACGGACACCGTCTTCGTGATCGGCGGCGGCGAGATTTACCGTCAGGCTCTTCCGTCGGCCGACGTCGTGTGGCTGACGAAGATCGACGCCGACTTCGAGGGCGACACGACCTTCCCCGAGCTCCCCGAGTCCGAATGGACCACCGAGGTGCTCGAAATGCTCGAGCCGACCGAGTCCCGCTCCTTCGAGGTGACCTTCTGCCGCTGCGAACGCCGCGCCTGACGACCTCCTGAGGACGGACGCAGGAAAAGACAGGGCCCGCATGGAACGCAGCTTCCACGCGGGCCTTTTCATGCGAATGAAGACCTCATGCACGGGGTTGTGGGTAAGTTATCCACAGAAAATGTGCATAAAGGTTGAAAAAGCGGGGTCTTCTACGGGAATGACCCTGCAAAATATGATTGATGCAGTTTGCATAAATTTTGTGCAAACGTGGGTTGTCCACAGGAGTTTCGTGCTGAAAAATTAGAAGGCCTGAAATCGCCTGAAAAAGTGTAACGAAAAAGCCGCTGTTTTCAGACGAAAACAGCGGCTTTGGAATGGCTGGTGCGGTAGGCAGGATTCGAACCCACGACCCT
>NZ_KQ968544.1:5685-18217 GCF_001578585.1 Sutterella sp. KLE1602 | reverse complement strand
CCAGATACTCTATCCAACTGAGCTACTACCGCACACTTGTGTTCTACAGAGTTGATGGTGCGGTAGGCAGGATTCGAACCCACGACCCTCTGGTTCGTAGCCAGATACTCTATCCAACTGAGCTACTACCGCGTCAAAACTGTAGGAGCAGAATATTAGCGAACCCGAAGAAAAAAGGCAAGGCTTTTTGTGAAAATACCGCAAATGTGGTATCCGTTTCCTTCCTGTTCAGTCGATTTGCTTGCGGGACAGTCTTTTCGGGCGGGCATGAAAAAAGGCCTCCGAAGCGGATGCTTCAGGGACCTTGATCAGGGTTCGGACCGGCCGGAGGTCAGTCCTCGCGGCGCCTGATGACGGTGACGTATTCGCCCGCCGCCTCGTCCGTGTTCTGGCTCACGAGCTCGTGGCCCGTCTGGCGGCAGAATTCCGCCAGATCGGCCAGGCTGTGCCTGTCGGTGCTGACGACGCGCAGGAGGGTGCCGCCCGCCATCTTGGCGAGGGCCTTCTTGGCGCGCAGCACCGGCATCGGGCAGTTGAGGCCGGGCAGGCAGAGGTCGACGACTTCGAGCGTTTCGGTCATCGTGCGTCCTCAGAGCTTGGCTTCGACCCAGGCCTGAACGTCGGCGAGCGCGGCGTCTAGGCCTTCGGCGCTCTGGGCGCCGGCCATGGCCATGTCGGGCTTGCCGCCGCCCTTGCCGCCGAGCTTCTGCGCGACGGAGTTGACGAGTTCGCCGGCCTTGACGCGGTCGGTGAGGTCGCGGCTGACGCCCGCGGCGAGCTGGACGCGGCCTTCGGCGCTGACGGCGGCGAGGACGGCCACGGCGGTGCCGAGCTTGTCCTTGACCTTGTCCATCGTTTCGCGCAGGGCCTTGGCGTCGGCGCCGTCCATGCGGGCGGCGAGGACCTTGATGCCCTTCACCTCGATGGCCTTTTCAAGGAGCGTGTCGCCCATGCGGCTGGCCATCTGGCTCTTGAGCTGTTCGAGCTGCTTTTCGAGGGCCTTGACGTTGGCCATCATGTCGTCGATCTTGGACGGCAGGTCGCAGGCCTTGACGTTGAAGCGGAAGGCGGCCTGGCCGAGGAGGGCGGCGTTCTTCTGGGCTTCGGCAAGGGCGTTCATGCCCGTGACGGCCTCGATGCGGCGGATGCCGGCGGCAACGCCCGCTTCGCCGAGGATCTTGAAGGAGCCGATGTCGCCCGTGCGCACGACGTGCGTGCCGCCGCAGAGCTCGACGGAGTTGCCGATCGTCTCAACGCGGACGATGTCGCCGTACTTTTCGCCGAAGAGCATCGTGGCGCCGGTCTTGCGGGCTTCTTCAAGCGGCAGGACTTCGGCCTTCGTGGCCGTGTTGGCGAGGATCTGCTCGTTGACGAGGTCTTCGACGCGGGCGATCTGCTCGGTCGTCATGGCCTGGCTGTGGGAGAAGTCGAAGCGCAGCTCGGTCGGGGAGACGAGGGAGCCCTTCTGTTCGACGTGCTCGCCGAGGACCTTACGCAGGGCCTGCTGGAGAAGGTGGGTCGCTGAGTGGTTGCGCTGCGTGGCGTGGCGGCGGTCGGCGTCGACCGTCAGGCGGAACTTGTCGCCCACGGCGATGCGGCCTTCCTCGACGTGGCAGGAGTGGCCCGTGACCTTGCCCTTGACGCGGATCGTGTCGAGCACGCCGGCGAGGGAGGCGTCGTTGCGACAGTGGCCGCGGTCGCCGACCTGGCCGCCCTGTTCGGCATAGAACGGGGTGCGGTCGAAGACGACGATGCAGTCGTCGCCCGCTTCGGCGAGTTCGACGGCCTGCCCGTCCTTGTAGACGGCGAGAACCGTGGCTTCGTTCTCTTCGAGCGTTTCGTAGCCGGTGAAGACCGTGTCGGCGCCCGTGTATTCGAGGCCGGCGGCCATCTTGAACTTGGCGCTGGCGCGGGCGGCCTCGCGCTGGCGGGCCATGGCGGCGTCAAAGCCGTCGAAGTCGATCTTGACGTCGCGTTCGCGGCAGACGTCGCCCGTCAGGTCGGCGGGGAAGCCGTAAGTGTCGTGCAGCTTGAAGACGACTTCGCCGTCAAGCACGCCGTCCTTGGAACCGGCAATGGCGGCGTCGAGGATTTCCATGCCCTTGGAGAGCGTGAGGAAGAAGCGGCGTTCCTCTTCTTCGATGACCTTCTCGATGCGCGGATTGTTGATTTCCGGATAGGCTTCGGCCATTTCGGCGCGAACGGCGTCGACGAGCTTGTAGAAGAAGGGCTTGCGGGCGCCGAGCTTGTAGCCGTGGCGGATGGCGCGGCGGCAGATGCGGCGCAGCACGTAGGCGCGGCCTTCGTTGCCCGGGACGATGCCGTCGGCGACGGAGAACGTGCAGGCGCGGATGTGGTCAGCAATCACCTTGAGGGACGGGGATTCCGGATCGACGGCTTCGCCGCTCGTCTCCTCAAGGACGCGCTTGACGCTGGCGAGCAGGTTCTTGAAGAGGTCGATGTCGTAGTTGTTGTGCACGCCCTGGAGAACGGCGGCAATGCGCTCAAGACCCATGCCCGTGTCGACGGAGGGCTTCGGAAGCTTGTGCATGACGCCGCGCTCGTCGCGGTTGAACTGCATGAAAACGAGGTTCCAGATCTCGATGTAGCGGTCGCCGTCTTCCTCGGGGCTCCCCGGAGGGCCGCCCTGGATCTTGTCGCCGTGGTCGTAGAAGATTTCGGTGCAGGGACCACACGGCCCCGTGTCGCCCATCATCCAGAAGTTGTCGGACATGTAGCGGGCGCCCTTGTTGTCGCCGATGCGGACGATGCGCTCGGCGGGAACGCCGACTTCCTCGTGCCAGATGTTGTAGGCCTCGTCGTCCTCGGCATAGACCGTGACCCAGAGCTTTTCGGCGGGCAGCATGAAGTGCTTCGTCAGGAGCTCCCAGGCGAAGTTGATGGCGTCATGCTTGAAGTAGTCGCCGAACGAGAAGTTGCCGAGCATCTCGAAGAACGTGTGGTGGCGGGCGGTGTAGCCGACGTTGTCAAGGTCGTTGTGCTTGCCGCCGGCGCGGATGCACTTCTGGGACGTCGTGGCGCGGGTGTACGGGCGCTTGTCGAAGCCGAGGAACACGTCCTTGAACTGGTTCATGCCGGCGTTCGTGAAGAGAAGCGTCGGGTCATGGGCGGGGACGACCGGGCTCGAGGCGACGATCGTGTGGCCCTTGCTTTCGTAGAAGTTCAGAAAGGTGCGGCGAATGTCTGCGACTTTCATAAATGGGTTTTCGGGACTCCCTGTCAGGCGGCGTGCGCCTGGTCAGGGCCGTTCCATCTCCTATAGGTTTTTGTCAATTCGGTGCCGTGCAGCTGCATCCGGAGGCGGGATGCTCCGGCCGGCGGCGGGAACGGAGGTCGGTCTGCCTGTGGCGGCGACGGCGAGCTCCGAGGCGGCCCGCTCTGGCTGACGGCCGGCAGTGCCGGCCGCGGCATGAACGGTGTGTCGGGAGCCTTCGTGAAGACTCGGGACGAAAACTCATATTTTACCCCCATCGCATGGGTTCGGCCCTGCAACTCCCTGTCGGAATGCGGATTTTCATGCCCTGAGGGTCGAAACGGGGGCCGGATCGTGCAAAAAGGAGACGCCCGCCTCACGGGAGGCGGGCGTCGGAGGGTGCGGGCGTCGTCTCCGGGCGTCCTGAGACGCCCGGCGGGACGCGCCGTGCCGGGCCGCTTAGGCGATGCGGGAGTAGCCGCCCGCGCGGGTGGATTCGCGCAGGTAGCGGTCGAAGTGCATCGCGACGGCGCGCACGAAGATCTTGCCCTTGGCGGAGACGACGAGGCGATCGTCGTAGAGCTCGACGAGCTCGTGCTTCACGTAGGGCTTCATCTTGCCGAGCTCGTAGGCGAACGTTTCGTCGAACTTGATGCCGAAGCGTTCCTCGACGTCGCGCTTGCGGAGCTCGAAGTTGCACATGATCGTCATGATCACGTAGCGGCGCATTTCGTCGTCGGCGTTGAGCAGGTAGCCGCGGTTCGTGGCGAGGCGGCCCTCGCGGATGGCGGCGTAGTAGTCCTCAAGCTCGCGCGGGTTGCAGGCGTAGGCGCTGCCGATCTTGGAGATGCTCGAGACGCCGAGGGCGATCATGTCGCATTCGGCCTTTGTCGAGTAGCCCTGGAAGTTGCGCTGCAGGGAGCCTTCCTTCTGGGCTACGGAGAGTTCGTCGGTCTCCTTGGCGAAGTGGTCCATGCCGATGTAGCGGTAGCCGTTGGCCGTCAGGCGCTTGATGGCGTCGAACATGATGTTGACCTTTTCGACCGTATCGGGAAGGTCGGCGGGCAGGATGCGGCGCTGCGGCTTGAAGTGGTTCGGCAGGTGGGCGTAGTGATAGAGCGCGATGCGGTCGGGGGAGAGCTCGAGCACCTGGTCGATCGTCTTCTCGAACGTGCCGCGGTTCTGCTTGGGCAGGCCGTAGATGAGGTCCATGTTGATGGACTCGAAGCCGTTTTCGCGGGCGGCCTCCATCGTGGCCTTCGTCATCTCGAAGGGCTGGATGCGGTTCACGGCCTTCTGGACGTCGGGGTTGAAGTCCTGGACGCCGAGGGACATGCGGTTGAGGCCCAGATCGTGCAGGTGCTTGACCTTGTCGGCGTCGCAGGTGCGCGGGTCAACCTCGATCGAGAACTCGCCGCCCTGGGCGAGCGGGAAGCGCTTCGTGAGCGTCTCCATCATGAGCGTGAGCTCGTCGTTCGTGAGGAAGGTCGGCGTGCCGCCGCCGAAGTGGAGCTGCTCGAGCTCGGTGGAGCCCGTGACGGCCTCTTTCACGAGGTCGGCTTCGCGGCCGATCATCTCGATGTACTCGGCGCTGCGGGAGTGGTCGCGCGTGACGATCTTGTTGCAGCCGCAGTAGAAGCAGACGTCGTTGCAGAAGGGAACGTGCACGTAGAGCGAGAGGTCGGCGGGCTCCTTCGCGTCAGCGCGGCCGGCGAGGGCCTTGCGGTAGTCTTCGGCACCGAAGCTCGCGTTGAATCGGTCGGCGGTCGGATACGACGTGTAGCGGGGGGCGGGCACGTCGAATTTGCGCAGGAGGTCCATTTCGGGCAGTTCAACGCCGCTGGTTGCAGGATTCGTCATCTGAGGATTTTCCTTGGTCTGTGACTTAAGTTAAACTTCCTGATATTATTGAGGCCGTAGATCGCTTTTCTTTGACTCACGTCAACAAGCGCTCGCGTCGGAAGTGCTGTGTGACGGCACTTCGACGACAGAAAGGGTCCGTGCTTCAGGATGCATGTGGGCATTCTAGACGCGGCAGATTATTTCTAGATTATTGAACGCGAGAACGCGGCCGCGGACTGGGCGGCCGGCGGTCTTGGTTTCATCGAGGGGAGTGGCCTGACTTCGGGCCTTCCTCAGCAACGGGGGCAAGATGAATATCACGACACTGCGCATTGGCTGTTCGAACTGCAACCTGAGAGAGGTCTGCATGCCGCTCGGCCTTACGCTCAAGGATATGGAGACGGTGGAGGAGCTTGTCTCCGCCCGCCGCCGCATCCGTCGCGGCGAGGCGCTCTACCGTGCCGGCGACTACTTCAACAATCTCTATGTGGTTCGCCTCGGCTTCCTGAAGAGCACCGTCATGAGCAGCGACGGTCGCGAGCAGGTCACCAACTTCTTCATGGCCGGCGAGATGATCGGCCTTGATGGCATTTCGAGCAACGTCTACTCCTGCGATGTCGTCGCGCTCGAGGACACGGAGGTCTGCGTCCTCCCCTTCGACCGCGTCGAACAGGCGACGACCACGATCCAGACGATGGGCAAGCACTTCCAGAAGCTGCTCTCTCGCGAAATCGTGCGCCAGCACGGCGTGATGCTGCTGCTCGGCTCCATGCACGCCGAGGAGCGTCTTGCCGCCTTCCTCCTGTCGCTCTCCCAGCGCTTCGAAAACCGCGGCTACTCCCGCAGCGAGTTCGTGCTGCGCATGACGCGCGCCGAAATCGGCTCCTACCTCGGCCTCAAGCTCGAGACCGTAAGCCGCGTGCTCTCGCGCTTCTCCCATGACGGCCTCATCGAGGTCAACCAGAAGCACGTCCGCATCTTCGACCCCGAGGGCCTGCGCGCCATCGTCTCGGCGGTCGACCTCGACCACTCGCCCTCGCCCGTCACGGCCTCGCCCATGAAGATCCAGAAGGCCTGATGGCCACGCCCTGCAGGACATGAAGAAGCCCGCCTTTCCTGATGGAAATGGCGGGCTTTTGAGTCTTCATTCGGGCCCTCATTCAGGCCCTTCCTGAGACTTCAGACGTCGGGTGCGTGCCTCAGAGCGACGGGCGCACCAGGTCGAGCCTGTCGGTGCACAGGCCGTCGACGCCCCACGAGAAGAGCTCGCGGGCGCGGCGCGGATCGTTCACCGTGTAGCAGAAGAGCCAGTAGCCCAGGGCCTTCACCTCGCGTGCGAATTCAGGCGTCAGGCGGCGCTGGTTGCAGTGAAGCGCCACGCACTTCATCTCCTCGAGCACCTCGCGCCAGTTTTCGGGCAGCTCGTCGACGAGGAAGCCGCGCGGAATGTTCGGGGCGGTCTCCATCGCGCCGCGAAGGGCGTCGGGCTTGAAGGACGAGAAGAGCGGAGCATCGGGCACGACGCCCGCCTGAGTGGCGCCGCCCTCGCGCACGAGGTCGGCATAGAGCTCGCCCGTCAGGCGGCCGACGACGCGGCCCGTCTCGAGCTCGGCGCCCTTGGCGGGCTTGATCTCGATGTTGAGCCAGACGCGGTTGGCGCGGCACCAGCGGACGGCCTGCTCGAAGCCTGCGGGAGGTACGCCCGTGTACTGCGGCGCAAACCAGCTGCCCGCGTCAAGCGACCTGATCTCGAGGCTCGTGAGCTCGGGCACGGAGCGTGTGTCGCGGATCGTGCGGCCGAAGCGCTCGTCGTGCATCAGGACGGGAACGCCGTCCTTGGCGAGCATGGCGTCCGTCTCGAAGGCGTGGAAGCCGTGGTGAAGACCGGCGCGGAAACCCTCGAGGGTGTTTTCAGGCGCCATCGTGCCCGCACCGCGGTGGGCGGAGACGCGGGCATAGGGCCAGGGATGAACGGATTGCATGATGATGTGTCCTCATGTCGGGGCGACGGTCGGGATCCGCCGCCTTTTTCAACAAGGCAATTGTAGGCTCGCCAACGATTTTCATAGTGGTGAATACCTAGGGCGAAAACCCTAATATGCGCTCGAAACGCCTGTGACAGAGGTTGTTGCGGGTGCGCCTAAAACAAAGTGCCTAGTTTTGCCATTTCCCGTCCATAGCGTATATGCTTGGAACAACTTCATCTCTCAGAGGAGAAATCAATATGATTCAACGTCGCACTCTTATCGGTGCCATCGGCGCGGTGGCACTCTCTAGTGCCTCCTATTTCCCGATGACAGCCTGTGCGGCCATGCCTCGGGGTGAAGGTTCGGATCCGATCCGCATCGTCGTGCCGTACCCGCCGGGAGGTCCTCTCGACGTCTCCGCCCGCACGATCGCGGAAGCCGTCGTCGACACGCTCGGCAACGTCATCGTCGACAACCGTCCCGGTGCGGGCGGCGGCGTCGGCATGGGCTACGTCAAGCGTCGTCCCGGCGACGGCCGCACGCTTGTCGTGGGCGCGGTCGCCACGCATGCGATCAACCCGCATCTCTACAAGCGCCTGCCCTATGACGCGAAGAAGGACTTCAAGGCCGTGACGCTCATCGCCCACGTGCCCAACGTCCTCGTCGTCACGCCCGAGTTCTCGCAGAAGACGGGCGTCAAGACGGTCCAGAATCTCGTCGAATACGCGAAGAAGAACCCCGGCAAGCTCAACTACGCCTCCGGCGGCAACGGCAGCGCGGGCCACATGGCCGGCGAATGGCTCAAGCAGATCAAGGACATCGACATGGTCCACGTCCCGTTCGCGGGTGCCGCCGCCGCGCAGCTCTCCGTGCTCGCGGGTCAGACCGACCTGATCTTCGACAACCTCGCGAGCGCCACCGCCAACATCCGCGCGGGCAAGCTCCTGCCGCTCGCCGTCACGACGAATGTGCGCGCAAAGGCGCTGCCCGACGTCCCGACGATGCAGGAGGCGGGCGTCCCCGACTTCGACATCTCCACGTGGTACGGCCTCTTCGTGCCCGCCTCCACGCCCGACGACGTGGTCGCGCACCTCAACAAGGCGATCACGGGAGCCCTCAGGTCCGCGCCCGTTCAGGAAAGGCTTGAAAAGCTCGGCGGCGTCGCCTCTCCGACAACGCCCGAAGAGTTCCAGGAGCTCGTGACAAGCGAAAGCGAGAAGTACGCAAGGCTTGTCAAGCTTTCCGGCGCACGCGTCGACTGACGCAGGGCGCAGCTCGAATGGAAGGCCTCGAATCCCAAGGAATCGAGGCCTTTTTTCTCATTCGCTAGAATCAAGGCTCGCTGTTCAACGAAAACAATGACTAACGCACGGCGCAGCCGCGCGGCCCGGACGGCCGTGCGGCTGACGCAGACCCCTTGAAATGATGATCAAAAACAAAAAGGACTTCTGGGCAGGCATATTCTTCATCGCTTTCGGCGCCGGCGCCGCGGCCGTTGCCCAGGAGAATGCGCTCGGCACGCTCTCGCGCATGGGGCCCGGCTTCTTCCCGACGGCCCTTGGCGTCATTCTGGCCCTGCTCGGCTGCTGCCTGAGCCTTCGCGCTCTGCTCTTCTCCGGTTATGGCGACGGCTCCCTCGAAGGCGTCAACTGGGGCGTACTCGGATTCATCCTCGGCAGCGTCGCGGTCTTCGCCGTCTCGCTCCTCGAGCTCGGCGTCCTGCTCTCCATCGCCCTCATGATCGTGATCTCGTCGCTTGCCAGCGGACGCTTCCGTGCAAGGGAGGTGGCGGTGCTCACGGTCTTCATGTGCCTTCTCTGCTGGGTGATCTTCATCTTCGGCGTGGGCCTTCAGGTGCCGGTTCTGCCGGCCTTCCTCTGAGGAAGGTGCGCACATGGATCTCGTCTCCAACCTGCTGCTCGGCTTTCAGAACGCCGTCACGCTTCAGAATCTTCTCTACTGCTTCACGGGCGTCTCCGTGGGCACGCTCATCGGCGTGCTGCCCGGCATGGGGCCCGTTGCCACCGTGGCGATGCTCCTGCCGATCACGTACGCGCTCGACCCGTCGGCCGCCCTCATCATGCTTGCGGGCATCTACTACGGCGCCCAGTACGGCGGCTCCACGACGGCCGTCCTCGTCAACATTCCGGGCGAGGCCGCCGCAGTGGTGACCTGCATCGACGGCCACAGCATGGCCAAGAAGGGTCGCGCGGGCGCGGCGCTCGGCATTGCGGCCATAGGCAGCTTCATCGCGGGCACCTTCGCCACGATGCTGATCGCGGCCTTCGCGCCGCCCCTGACCGAGCTCGCCTTCGAGTTCGGCCCCGCCGAGTACTTCAGCCTGATGGTGCTCGGCCTCGTGGGCGCCGTGGTGCTCGCCAACGGCTCGCTTCTCAAGGCCGTCTGCATGATCTTCGTGGGCCTCATCCTCGGCCTCGTGGGCTCGGACATCAATTCGGGCGCGCTGCGCTACACGTTCGGCGTCGACGAGCTGATGGACGGCATCGACTTCGTGGCGATCTCGATGGGCATCTACGGCTTCGCGGAGATCATGAAGAACCTCGAGATCAGCCAGACGCGCAGCCTCGTGCCCGTCAAGGTCGAGAGCGTGCTCCCGACGAAGGAGGACCTCAAGGTGTCGGCGGGCCCGATCGCCCGAGGAACGCTGCTCGGATCCTTCCTCGGCATCCTGCCGGGCGGCGGCGCGCTTCTCTCGTCCTTTGCGTCCTACACCCTCGAGAAGAAGCTCGCGGGCGAACGCGCAGAACCCGCCTTCGGACAGGGCAACATCCGCGGCGTGGCGGGCCCCGAGTCCGCCAACAACGCGGGCGCCCAGACGAGCTTCATCCCGATGCTCACGCTCGGTATCCCGTCCAACGCCGTCATGGCGCTCATGATCGGCGCCATGATGATCCATGACATTACGCCTGGCCCCCAGGTGATGAACACCGACCCCGAACTCTTCTGGGGCCTCATCGTCTCTATGTGGATCGGCAACCTCATCCTGATCGTCCTCAACCTGCCGATGATCGGCGTCTGGGTGCAGCTCCTGCGCGTGCCGTACCGCTGGCTCTATCCCGCGATCCTCGCCTTCTGCTGCATCGGCGTCTACTCGATCAACAACAACGTCTTCGACGTGTGGATGACGATCGGCTTCGGTGCGCTGGGCTATCTCTTCAACAAGCTCGGCTGCGAAAGCGCGCCCCTCATTCTGGGCTTCATCCTCGGTCCCATGATGGAGGAGAACATGCGCCGCGCGCTTCTGCTCTCGAGGGGCGACATGAGCTGCTTCCTCACGAGCCCGCTCTCGGCGGCGTTCCTTGCGCTGAGCGTCCTTCTGCTGCTTCTCGTGCTCGCCCCGGCCGTGCGCTCGGGCCGCGAGACGGCCTTCAGGGAGGACTAGCTTCGGTCGAGACATGAACGAGCACGACGAACCTGAGGCAAGGGCAAGGGGGCCGGCGGAATGATCCGCCGGCCCCCTGCCGTTTTCAGGGCGAAAAAAATCCCCGCGTCCTTTCGGAACGCGGGGCAAACCCTCATTGTTAGCGGTATCCAACCGATTCAGGAGACTCAGCACTTGCGTGCTTCGTTGAGTAGAAGATTACAGGCAGAGGGCTCCGGGATGTTTTTCCTTGAGTCATTGTCCGTAAGAGAATGTAATTCCCGTTTTCGGTTGAAATTTGCTCGAATTGTTGGGCATCAGGTATTTTCGATGTCCGGCTGCGCAAAACTTTGTTGCGCGGCGCGGATTCGTGAAACAAGCCGTCCGATCGTCAGAGGTCGTAGCTCACCCTGGCGTCGTGCACGAGGGCCATGGCGTTCGGAGCGATTTCGCCTGCGGTGAAGCCCGCTTCGAGGCCCTCGGCGGAGAGGCCGTGGAAGTAGACGGCGGCGAGCACGGACTCGACCATGTCGTAGCCCTGGGCGAACATGGCGCCGATCATGCCGGCGAGGACGTCGCCCGAGCCGCCCGTGGCGAGCATGGGGCTGCCGGTCGGGTTGATCCAGGTGCGGGAGCTGCGCATCGAGATGACGGTGCCCGCGCCTTTGAGGACGACGATGGCGCCAGTCTGGACGGCGAGCTCGCGGCAGGCGGCGACGCGGTCGGCGGTGACGCCGGCGGTGTCGCGGCGCAGCAGGCGGGCGGCTTCGCCCGGGTGCGGCGTGAGGACGGTCGGGGCGCGGCGGGCGAGCACCATGTCCTGAAGCTTGATGTCGGCGGCGATGATGTTGAGCGCGTCGGCGTCAAGGATGAGCGGCTTCTGGCAGTTGAGGGCCTCGATGACGCGGGCCTTCGCTTCGGCGGAGGTGCCAAGGCCGCAGCCGAGGACGATCGCGTCGAAGTCCTCAAGATTGACGGGCTTGGTCGCGAACATGATTTCCGGATAGACCATGTCGACGTGCGGCGCATGCTCGGCGCGGCATTCGAGCGTGACGCGGCCGGCGCCCGAGATCAGGGCGGCGCGGGCGGCGAGGATCGAGGCGCCGATCATGCCGTCGGTGCCGCCGATGACGGCCACGCTGCCGTAGTCGCCCTTGTGGGAGTTCTTGACGCGGGGACGAAGAACGCGCGGGAATTCGTCGGTGCCGATCACGGAGAGCGGGGAGAGCGGAACGGAGACGTCGAGCTCGTTGAGGACGATCTCGCCGGCGGCGTCGGCGCCTTCGCACATGTAGAGGCCGGATTTGACGCAGAGGAACGTGATCGTCACGTCGGCGCTGCAGCCGGGATAGCTGCCGGTCCAGTGACCCGTGACGGGGTTGAGACCAGACGGAATGTCGAGCGAGACCTTGAGGGCCTGGCGTTCGTTGAACCAGAGGACGGCGTCGAGGTAGTCACCCGTGATCGGCTTGGCAAGGCCCGTGCCGAAGAGACCGTCGACGACGCAGTCGGCCTTTTCCGTCATGTACGGATCGTCATAAGTCGTGCCGCCGGCCTGCGTCCAGCGTTCGAGCTGGGCGAGTGCGAGGGCGGAGGTCGGGCGGCGGCCGCCCGGGAGCACCACGTTCACGACGGCGCCCTTCTCACGGAGCTCGCAGGCGCAGGCAAGGGCGTCGCCGCCGTTGTTGCCCGGACCGACGAGCAGGGTGACTCGGCGCTGTTCGACGCCGGCATCCTCGAGACGCTTCATGATGAGTTCGGCGGCGGCCGCGCCGGCGCGCTTCATCAGCGTATCGGCGCCGAGCTGGTTGGCGGCGCGCATTTCCAGATTCTGCAGTTCGTCTGCGGTGAGAATGGTAAGGCTCATGATCGGGTTCCTTGGGTCCTGAAAGGAAAATGTGCGGGTTATTGTACTCGCACATTATTGATGTTGACGAATGGCCGCGGCGCCCGCACGCGGCACAGGAGGCTTCTCAAAGGCCGCCTTATCCAACGGGCCGTAAAACCTCTCCATTCATGGGGAGGATATAAGGCCCCAATGGGCATTTGGTTGAAAAACACGCATTCCTGAAGGAAGTGTGCCATGATGTTCGTATGAAGATCACCTGCGCCTTTCAATACGAACTC
>NZ_KQ968544.1:4477-5585 GCF_001578585.1 Sutterella sp. KLE1602 | reverse complement strand
GGTTGCCGCAGGTTTGTCTTCAACAAGGCGTTGGAGATCCAAAACGAGCGCAAGTCCAAAGGTGAAAAGCTTCTCACTTACAAGGAGCTCGCTCACGAGTTGGTGCTCTGGAAAAAAAAACAACCCGAGACCGCCTTTCTTCGAGAGGCGATGTCCCAACCGCTCCAGCAGGCCCTGCGCGATCTCGATCGCGCCATCGGCGACAGCTTCCGTCCCAATAGCGATCCGGCACACAAAGGGTGGCCGAAGTTCAAGGCGAAAGACATCGGTGACGGCTTTCGGATTCCGCAATTTGCTCCTGAACACATCGACGATGCCAACGGGCGAGTCAAGCTCCCGAAGATCGGTTGGATTCGATACCGCAGAACGCGTCCCATCGCGTTCGAGTGTGCGGACGGGATGCTCGTTCCCGGTGTCGTGAAGCAGATTCACGTCAGGAAGGACTGCGGCCACTGGTTCGTGATCTTCACGGTTGAGTTCGAAGTCAAGGTCCCCGACATGAAGGCGCTCGATGTTGGAATCGACGTCGGCGTCGTGCATGCCGTCGCGACGAGCGACGGACGATTCTACGATCTCGACACGGCGAAGATTCGCTCGATCGAGAAACGCATTGCGGGCTTGAAACGCAAGCTTTCGCTCAACCAGGAGTCGCGAAAGAAACTCGCGAAGTTGGGACTGGCGGAGCCTTTTGACAAGAAGTAGCCGAGTTGCAAGCGGCGTCGGCTCAAGGAGAAGCTTCAAAAGTTATATCGAAAGATTCGTTGCATTCGACAGGATTTCAACAGGAAGACGGCGCATGCGCTCGCGCAGGAGTACGGCTGCGTGTACGTCGAGGACCTGAAGGTGAAGAACATGACGGCGTCCGTCAAGGGCATCGTTGAGAACCCCGGCAAAAATGTGAAGCAGAAAAGCGGGCTCAACCGCGCCATCCTGCGCACGGGGTTCTACAGTCTTCGCCAAGCAATCGAATGGCAACTTCTGAAAATGGGTGGTGTGGTGATTCCCGTCGATCCGAGAGGAACGAGCATCACCTGCCCGCACTGTCAGACCAGGGACAAACGCAACCGCCCGACTCAGGCGATTTTCAAGTGCGTCAACGAAAGTTGCG
>NZ_KQ968544.1:0-4377 GCF_001578585.1 Sutterella sp. KLE1602 | reverse complement strand
AAGGGCCGGACAGGCCCGAGTGCACACAACAAAAAGCACATCGCCCATGTAGTGAGTATTGGGGAGCAAGGCTTTCGGCCGGAGGACTCGATGCCATCAATGGGAGCCATCCTCAAGCCACGCGATCGCGTGGCCCAAGGAATCCCCGCCCTTTAGGACGGAGGAGGAAGTCAACCGCCGAATCGCCGCCAGGAGAGGCGTTCGGAGAAGGGGTTCTCGCGTCCGAGGACGCCGTCGGAGACGACGTCCGCCACGGCCGTGCAGAAGTCGGCGCCGTGGATGCCGCCCGCAATGCTCAGGTGCAGCCCCGGCATGCCGGAGGCGCCTGCGACGGGCAGGCCGTCGGGGCTCGAGAGCACGGTGTGCGAGAGATAGCGCCCCTGAGACCAGTCGGTGGCGGCGGGGAAGAGCTTCACGCCCATTTCCCAGAGCGCCTTGTACTCCTTGTCGACGGGGCAGTGCTCCTGGGCGCCGAGATGCCAGCGGCCCATGATGCGCACGAACGTGTCGAGCGGCAGTGCGATGCGTCCCTCGGGCGTCCTCACGGCATGGCGCATCACGCAGGCGTCGCCCGAGAGGCTCACGTTGAGCACGGAGCGGGTGACGGGCGCAAGCGGCACGCCGCCGTAGGCATGTTCGGGAAGAATTTCAAGGGCGCCCGTGCCGCAGGCGACGACGACGGCGTCGGTCCTGACGGGCTCGTCCGCCGCCACGCCGCAGATGCGGCCGTTGTCGGAGATGAGGCCCGTCGCCTTCCTGCTGCAGAGGATCTTCACTCCCGCTTCGGCGAGGTGTTCCCTGAGCTGCTTGGCGTAGTAGCTCACGGACCAGGTGGTCGCGCGCGAGAATGAGAAGCTCCCGACGTCCGTGGCCGCATAGAGCGAGGGCTCGATGGCGGTGACGTCCTCAAGCGTCGCGGGGGACGCTTCGCCGGCCTCGGGCGAGACGATGATCGTGCCCGCGCTTTCCTGAAGAATGAAGCCGTGCTCCTGCGCCTCGGCCCTGAGCATCGACGTCGAGGCCTCGGAGAGCTCCGCGGCGAGCGCGTCCCTCGCCTCGCATCGCGCGGGCTCGCGGCATGCGGTCATGGCGGAGATGAAGCTCGGGTGGCGAACGGCCGCGCCGCTGCCGTAGACGAGTTCCGAGGTGTTCGAGGCGAGCGCCTTGAGGCGCGCAAGACGTCCTGCCGGACGTGCGATCGGCGCGGGTGCGGGGTCGCCGAGAACGGCGCCCGCACAGTAGCTCGCGCCCTGGCAGGGCGCGCGCTGGGCTTCGATGACGGTGACGTCGGCACCTTTTCTGACGAGGGACAGGGCGGTCTGCAGGCCCGTGAGGCCCGCTCCAACGACTGCGGCGTGCATGTACTGGTATTTTTTTTGGGAAAAAAGGAATCGGTCATTGTAGCCCAGTCCGCCGGTATGGGCCTCCCCCGCACGTACGGCTGGCATATACTGAAGGAACCGCTTTTTTCCGGAACATCCGCCATGACCGAACATACGACCGCCGAGTGCCCCTATCCGAAGCTTGAGGCTCCCGTTCCCCGCGCCGAGCGAGAGAACGATCCGCTCACCGAAACGTCCGTCGCCGAGCGCGTGCTCCTCGACGGCCGCTTCATCAAGGTGGTCGAGGAGGACGTCGTCCTTCCCGACGGACGTCCGAGCCGCCGCTTCGGCCTGCGCCACGGCGGCGCGGCCGGCATGATCGCCCTGGGAGCTGACGGCACGATCGTCCTCGAACGCCAGTGGCGCCATCCGCTGCGCAGGGCCTTCTGGGAGATTCCTGCGGGCAAGCTCGATCAGGGCGAGGCCGAGCTCGACTGCGCGAAGCGCGAGCTCGTCGAGGAGTGCGGCATTCACGCAGCGCGCTGGACGCGACTCGGCGAACTCAACAACGCGATCGGTTATTCCAATGAACGCATCGTCGTGTTTCTGGCCGAGGACCTCTCCTGGGGCACGCAGGCCCTTGACGAGGGCGAGCATCTCGAGGTTGTCCGCGTCGATCTGAAGGAGGCGCTCGACATGTGCGCCGACGGCCGCATCACGGACGTCAAGACCATCGTCGGCCTCTTCTGGCTCGAACGCCTTCTCGCCTCGCGCAGCGCCTGAGGCGCACGGTCCGCAGGGCTCGGGTGTTTGGCAATTCGACGGGCTCTGTGGTAAGATTCCAAAACTCTCGAAGCGGGTGTCGTATAACGGCTATTACCCCAGCCTTCCAAGCTGGAGACGAGGGTTCGACTCCCTTCACCCGCTCCATGAAAATCGCCTCGCAGGCAGTCGGCCCGCGGGGCTTTTTTGTTTTCTGCGCTCTTGTCGGGAGATCAAGAGCGCCGTCGGTTGCGGAAGAGTTTGAGCTTCGCAGTCAGCCTCAGAACGCCGTCATGGGCGGAGGATTGGATCGTGTTCTGCAGATGCGTGCCACACCTGAGTGGAAAGCCGCACGAGCCATGCCGAAGGGCAGGGGAAGGACAAAAGCTTTCCGCGATACTCGTGTGCGGTTCCGCTTGACGAATACGACTTGTTGGTGAAAGTCGTATCGACAAAGAAGCTCAAGCCTACGCAGCACGATCTGCTGACGGGGCAATTCGTCAAGCACGAACTTTGGGAGCGACGCGTCGTGGCGGCTTGGCTTAACCTGTTGTACGCAGGTCTTGACAAACAAACCTACGCCCCGGAACAAGGCTCGGCTATATCGAAACTCTCCCGATTCACCGACGAGGTTTGGCTGCCTGACGAATGGCGCCCGTGCCGTGGTGGCAATTGAAAAGCTGTCGCCATGTTGCGGCAGCTGCAGGATCAAATTGGTGGATGGTGGAGAGCCGCCCATTCGCGAACGTGACACGCGTAAAAAATGGACATGATGACAAACCGTTCATCACCCTCTATGATGAAAAGCAAGGAGCAGGTGCATCGCCAGACAATCAGATCAGCTCATGAAGAGATACGGGTGCGACGCAGATCTCGGTGTGGTGATGAGGGCTTGGTTCCTGCGAATCTTTCATGATGCGACTTCGGGCCGCAAGGGTTTTTGCGTGCTTTGCTCTCATCTTTTTCATGAAAAAAAACAGGGCTCGGAACTTAGTCCAGAGCCCTGTTCAGAAACTGGCGGAGAAGGGGGGATTCGAACCCCCGAGGCCCTTATTCGGACCTGCACCCTTAGCAGGGGTGTGCATTCGACCTCTCTGCCACTTCTCCGCAGAAATCCTTCCGCATGCGATCGCGGTCGATGCGTATCACAGGCGGGATGTTCTTGTATCTGCCGTCGGATCGGATTAGTCATTTCCGTCGACCCTCGAACATCAGGAGTGAAAGCATAGCATGCCAAAAGGGAAAAAGCAAAAAAAACTTAAAAAAAGTCCGACGCTTCCCTCCAAGGCCGCCTGCAATCGCCGGACGCCCTGAAAACGGTTGCCCGACAAAGATAAAGCCGCCGATGCTTTTGCATCGACGGCTTCTTAATTAGGTGGTGCGGTAGGCAGGATTCGAACCCACGACCCTCTGGTTCGTAGCCAGATACTCTATCCAACTGAGCTACTACCGCACTCGAGGATTTGAATGATACAGAGGTTTTGGGAAAATGCAAAATCGCGTATGCAACAAAATGTTTCTGCGTTTTGGGCGTTCAATCCGTTTTCGGAGGCTCCATGGGAGGCGGATGAACGGAATTGACATCCTCCCGGCGTATAAATACGCGGGATTCCTCTTCACTTCGCGTCAAGACGCGACGAAAAGGACGGTTCCCGTTGCTGTCTTGTTGCCAAGCTCACTACACGGGCGAACTGAGCCTGTCCGGCTCTTCTTGAGGACATTGGTTGCCCCCACGACGTCGGCATTCGCAGTGTACCCGCATTTCTGACAACCGAAATGCGCCTGCGAAGGTCGATTTGACGAACTCGTGCATCCGCAGATTGGGCAGGTCTGGCTCGTGTATTTCGGATCGACGAGAATGAGTCGTCCATTGGCCTTGAATACAGCCCAGTGGATGGCCATTCTCATCGCGTAGGGCGCAACGCGCGCCAGAGACCGGTTCAAGCTCGTCTTCTGCCTCACGTTTTTGCCAGGCTCCTCAACCGTGCCTTTGGCCGACTTCGTCATGTTCTTCAGCTTCAGATCTTCCATGGCCACCCCTCCGTAATTCTGTGCGATGGTGTGAGCCGTCTAAAGCATGAAGTCCCGACGAATGTTGCGGATACAACGATGGTGATTCTGAATCTTCGCCTTCAGTCTTCTGCGCTTGCGGCTGGGCTCCCGCTTGTCGAACGGGTTTGCCTTGCCCAACTTGGCAAGCTTTTGACGAGCTTCCTTGTTGCGGCAGAGCTGGCGCTGAAGTACGGCGATTTGCTTTTCGGAATAGTTAGAAAATAATCTATACAACTAGATG
>NZ_KQ968543.1:0-9473 GCF_001578585.1 Sutterella sp. KLE1602 | reverse complement strand
GCATGGGAAGTAATCCCATGCCTCCTATCCGATTCCGCGGCGTACAAAATGAAAAAGGCCGGTTTCGTCGAAAACCGGCCTTTTCGTTCCCCCTTTTTCGGAGCGGCGCCTTACTGCCGCTGACGCAGGCGCCCCTGACAGGAGCCGCGTCTGACCGAAAAGACGACGAACCGCTTAGAGTCGGTCCGTCGATAGGGGTGAACTATACACAAGTTTTAGCGACTTGTCGAGCAAAGTTTACAAATTGTCGGCAATTCAAGACCCGTGATGCGAAGAGCCTGGGGTTTTCTGAGAATGGTGCGGGCAAAGCCCATGTGTTGCAGGAGAAAATCATTTGTCGACCCTTCGGGCGAAGGATCGCGTCGACTGCCGCTCTTTTGTGTCGCGGAGGCCGCGCGGGCCTGCGGGAGTTGGCGGCCTGTACAATGAGCGCAAGAGCTCGTGACATCAACGACGGGCGTCATGGAGAAGAAGAGATAGCATGCAGACGATGTCGGAAGAGAAGACGGCCTCCGAGGGTCATGCAGAGGGAGAGGCCGGAACGAGGAGTGCGGAGCTTGTGAAGCGGGCTCGGCGGCAGCACGGCATCGAGGCCGTGCGCACGATCATCCGCTTTGCGATGGACCGCATGCGCGAGACTCAGCTTCAGGAGGTGGCGTCCTCGATGACGCTCACGACGCTCCTTTCGCTCGTTCCGCTCATCGCGGTCGCGATGTCGGCCTTTGCGCTCTTCCCGAGCTTCGCGGACTCGCGCCACGCGCTTGAGGAGGCGATCATCTCGGGCGTGCTGCCGCAGCAGTACACGGAGACGATCGTCACGTATCTGCGCAACTTCACGGACCACGCCTCGGGACTCGGCATCTTCGGTCTGGCGGGTCTGGCCGTGACGGCGCTTCTCCTGATTGACAAGTTCTTCGTGACGGTCAACCGCATCTATCAGGTGCGCCGCATGCGCCCCTGGGGACAGAGGGCGCTGCTCTACTGGGCGCTCATCACGCTCGGGCCCCTGGTGATCGCCTTCTCGCTCACCGTCTCGACGCAGGCGATCCGCTCCGCCTCGGAGGGCGTTGACGCGACGTCGGTCGAGTGGGGCATGGCCGTTCTGCAGTTTGCGATCCAGGTCGCCTCCTACACCTTCCTCTACAAGTTCGTGCCCAACTGCCACGTGCAGCTTTCGCACGCGGCCGTGGGCGGCGTCTCCGCTTCCTTCGCGGGACTCGCCGTGCGCGAGGCCTTCGGGCACTACGTCTCGGCGGGCACGCTCACGTCGATCTACGGCGCGTTCGTGGCCTTCCCCGTGCTCCTGCTCTGGTTCTACGTCTCCTGGCTCATCGTCTTCGGCGGCGCAGCCATCACGGCGACGATCCCGCTTCTCACTTCGGGGCGCTTCGCCGACAGCTACAAGCGCGGCAATGACTTCCTTACGGGCGTCGCGCTCCTGAAGACGCTCTGGCGCCATCGCCGCGAGGGCGAGACCTCGGTGGGCATCACGACGCTCGCCGACGAGGTCGACAGCTACCCGCAGGCCGCCCGCCGCATTCTGCTCAGGCTCGCCGAAAAGGGTTACTGCGTCGAGATCATGAGCGAGAAGCCCAAGAGTCACAGCGACTGGGCGCTTCTGTGCGATCCGTCCGCCAAGAGCCTCAGGGACGCCTGCACGGCGCTTCTCGTCGACGGCACCAACCATCTCACGAGTCCCAAGCGCGCCTCGTCGTCCCGAGATGAAGGGATGCTCTTTGACTGGTACCGCGGCTTCATGTCCGCCGAAATGCTCGCGAAGCCCCTAGACGAGGTCTTCACCATCGACGAGGAGCCGCAGGACGTTCAGGCGGAACAGGCCGCCCGTCCCGCCTGACGGGGACCTGCAGGCAGACTGCCCTCATGGGCGGCTCGTCGTCGGTGCGGGCGGCGCCGGCATGGTTGCCGCCGCGACGGCCGTCGACAACGGCGCGACCGTGATCGTCCTTGAGAAGATGGCCATGCTCGGCGGCAACACCGCCCGCTCCGAAGGCAACATGTCCGCCATGGACCCCGAACCCGAAAAGCTTCTGCCGATGACGCGGGCCGTGCGCGACATCATCGCCAAGTACACGAACCCGAAGCCGAGCTTCAGAAGACGGTTCTCAAGTAGCTCGCAGAGCGGCAAGAAGTACATCTTCGACTCTCCCGAGCTCTTTGCGCTTCAGACGATCGTGGGCGGCAACTGCAAGAACGACGCCAAGCTCGTTCTCACGATGACCCGCAACGCCACGGCCGCCATGAAGTGGCTTGACGTCCAGTCCGACATGGCGTGGTTCCACGTGCCGCGCAGCTGGGTCGATGTCGGCATCGGCGGCCTTTATCCGCGCGGGCAGTGGCCGTGTCAGGCCGACGGCAAGACGCCGATCTCCACGTACGACGCCTACATCCGTCCGCTCGCCGCCAAGGTCGAGGCCGCAGGCAACCCGATCTACAAGAACATGAAGGTCGTGAGCGTCGAGCGTGACGCCTCCGGCCGCGTCACGGGCGTGAAGGCCCTCGACCGCAAGGGCGTCGAGCGCGTCTTCTCTGGCCGCAGCGTGGTCCTCGCCGCAGGCGGCTACGGCGCCAACCTGCAGATGGTCAAGAAGTACAACGACATCTCCGTCACCGTGACCTCGAACTCTCCGGGCACCACCGGCGAAGTGCTTGAGGAAGCCGTCGCCGCAGGCGCCGGTCTCACGGGCATGGAGTGGATCCAGATCCATCCGCACGGCAATCCGAAGAACGGCGAGCTTGAGTCCGCCATCGCCGCCCGTCCGTCCGACACGCCGTACGTCAACCGCGACGGCCTGCGCTTCGTCGACGAAACGGGTCGCCGCGACGAGATCTCTTACGGCATCCTGAAGCAGCCCGGTCAGGTCGCCTTCTCGATCTACGACCAGCGCACGATCGAGGAGAAGAAGGTCGAGGAGAAGAAGATCGAGTCCGCCATCGCCCACGGCTATGCCTTCAAGGCCGACACGCTTGAAGACCTCGCCCGCCAGGCCGGCATCGACTGGAAGAACTTCGAGAAGACCATGAAGGCCTACAACGAGGCCTCCGTGTCCCAGAACACGAAGTCTCTTCCCGTGCCGAAGATCCTCATCGGCAATCCGGTCGTGAAGGCGCCGTTCTACGCCGTGCCGATCACGACGACCATCCACCACACGATGGGCGGTCTTCGCATCAACGAGAAGACCCAGATCCTCGACAAGAACGGCAACGTGATCCCGGGCCTCTACGCCGCATGTGAGATCACGGGCGGCATCCACGGCGGCAACCGCCTCGGTCGCAACGCCCTGACCGACCTTCTGGTCTTCGGCCACATCGCCGGCCAGGAAGTCGCCCAAAAACAGTAAGGCCGATTGAGAGCCGTGCCGTCCGTTCCTCGCGGGCGGCACAACAAAAGAAGAAAAGGGCGCCCGCAGCGCGAAAACGCTGCAGGCGCCCTTCTTCTTTTGGCTGTTCTCCGCGCAGCTGTCCGCGGGGGCGGGCTTGCAGAGGATCTTCAGCCTCAGGCCTTTGCGGGGCGGGCCGAGGCGAGGATCGCGGCGATCTGGGCGGGCGTGATGTTCTTGTGCTCGCCGAGCTTCCAGTTGCGTTCCTCGAAGCGGCGGACGATCTCGCGTTCGACGTCTTCACCGACGCCTGCCTCGTCAAGGCGGGTCGGCAGACCGAGGGAGGCGAAGAAGGCCTCGAGCCTCACGATGGTTTCGAGGGCGCGCTCGCGGTTGGTGCCGTAATGCACGTCGAAGACGCGTTCGCCCATCTGCACGAGCTTGGCTTCCTTCGTGTCGATGAGGACGCGAAGGAGAGCGGGGAAGACGATGGCGAGCGTGGCGCCGTGGGCCATGCCCGTGAGGGCGGTGATTTCGTGGCCGATGGCGTGGGTGGCCCAGTCCTGATTCACGCCCATGCAGATCATGTCGTTGAGGCCGAGCGTAGCCGTGAGCATGTAGTCGGCGAGCACGTCGTAGTCGGGTTCGGGCGTACGCAGCGCGGGCGCGATGTCGACGAGCGTGAGAAGGAGCCCTTCGGCCCAGCGGTCCATCGGACGGGACTGGCCGGGTTCGGTCATGTACTGCTCGAGCACGTGCGCGGTGATGTCGGCGAGGGACGCGGCGACCTGGGCGGCGCCGAGCGAGCGGCAGCACTCGGGGTCGAGAATCGAGAAGCGCGGATTTTCAGGCGCGACGAAGGCAAGCTTCTCCTTCGTCTCAAGGCGGGAGATGACGCTGTTGGCGTTCATTTCGGAGCCCGTGGCCGGGAGCGTCATGACGCTCGCGTAGGGAATGCAGCGGGCGGGACGGCGGGAGAGGACGATGTCCCAGGCGTCGCGCGTTTCGCCCTCGGTGAGGGCGCAGGCAACGAGCTTGGAACCGTCGAGCACGGAGCCGCCGCCCACGGCGAGGATGAAGCCCGCCTTCTGTTCGCGGCCGAATTCGATGCACTTCCTGAGGGTTTCGACCTTGGGGTTGGCCTCGATGCCCCAGAATTCGACGTGGTCGATGCCGGCGAGCGCGGCCTTGACTTGGTCGTAGACGCCGTTGCGCTTCACGGAGCCGCCGCCGAAGGTGACGAGGACGCGCACGCCCTCGGGGATGTGGCGGGTGAGGGAGGCGATTTCGCCGCGGCCGAAAATGAGTCGGGTCGGATTGTAATACTCGAAGTTCTGCATGAGGGAGCCTTGAAAAAAGTGGTTTTGCTGACAGTATACGGAGCCGGGCCGCGGGTGGAAAGGCGCGTTTTCGCTCAATGCAGAAGGGGGAGGTCCGCGATGCGGGCCTCCCCCTTGGGTTCGTGTCGATTCGTCGGGGACGAAGGATCCGTTACTGGACCTTGGCGTTCTTGACGAGTTCGCCGAAGTGCTGGTTGACGCGCTGGTTCGTGAGCGCGTTGACGAGCGCGGGCTTCTGAGCCTCGAAGGTCGGGAAGAGCTGGGCCGGACGCTTGGCGTCAAGTTTCACGACGTGGAAGCCGAACTGCGTGCGCACGGGTTCCTTGCTGACCGTGCCTTCCTTCATGCCGGCGAAGGCGTTGCCGAAGGTCGGAACGAAGGAGCGGGGAACGACCCAGCCGAGCTGGCCGCCGCGATCCTTGTTGCCGCGGTCTTCGGAGAATTCCTTGGCGAGCTTGTCGAAGTCGGCGCCCTTGTTGAGGCGGCTGATGATGTTCTTGGCCTGGTCTTCGGTCTTGACGAGGATGTGGCGGACCTGGTATTCGGTCGGGCCGTAGGCGGCCTTTTCAGCCTCGTAGGCCTTGCGGACGTCTTCGTCCTTGACCGGGTTTTTCTTGGCCCAGTCGCGCAGGACGGCGTTGATGAGGACCTGGTTGCGGGCGGCTTCGATGGCCTGCTTGACGTCGGAGTTGCGGTCAAGCTTGGCCTTCTTGGCTTCCTGAAGCAGGACGGTCTGCTGCGTGAGGACGTTCTTCACCTGGCGCTCAAGTTCGGCGCCTGCGGGCTGGCCCTGAGCGACGGCGCTGTCGTAGAGTGCCTTCTGCTGGGCAACGCTGACGGTTTCACCGTTGACCTTGAAGGCCTGAAGTTCAGCGTTGGCCGCGCCGGCGGCCATCATGGCAGCCATGCCGAGAACCAAAAGTTTCTTTTCCATTTCTTTCTTCCTTTACTGCCGCAGGTGTTCGGCGCTTCCCGGCACCGTACGCCGCTATCAGGTTGTTAGTCATTGCACCCGAAATTATAAGGGGTTCGGGCGTCATGCAGGTCAATTCTGCCTAGTGACGGCGTGTTTGGTCATGAACACGCCGATGCCAATTGTAAAGACTAGTGTCAGGCCCATCAGGCCGAAGAGCTTGAAGTTGACCCAGGTGTCGGTCGAACAGAGGTAGGCGACGAGGAGGTTGACGACGCCCATGGCCGCGAAGAAGCCGATCCACATGTTCTGGAGCGTCCCCCAGGCGTGGCCGGGCATTTCGATCTCGGCCTTGGAGAGAAGCATGCGGATGAAGTTTCGGCCCGCGATGTTGCCGTAGACGAGGATGCCGCCGAAGATCCAGTAGAGGATCGTGGGCTTCCACTTGATGAACATCTCGTTGCGAAGATAGAGCGTGAGGCTGCCGAAGACGACGATGACGGCGAGGCTGATCCAGAGCATCGGCTCGACCTTGCGGCCGCGCAGCATGAGCCAGCCCACCTGCAGGAAGGTGGCGGCGATGGCGACGACGGTGGCGATGAAGACCGGAGCGGTCATGGCGGTGAGGCCCTCGCCCATGAAGCGCTCGGCAAGCGCGATGGCGGCGTCGGGCTGGCCCTCGGCGATCTTGAAGGCCGCGAAGAAGAGGATGACGGGGAAGAGATCGAAGAGAAGTTTCATCGTAAGGAGGTTCATGTGGAGCGGAATCCTGAAATTTTAGCGAAATTGGCAGTTGATGTTTCAGGGGGAGGCCCTGGGGCCGAAGGCTTGGTAACATTTCGAACATTGTTCAGGTGCTTCGAAACGTTTTCGTCACCTGGGACAGGTATCGTTGTGCAGTCGGGGGCTCCCGGCCGTCAGGGGACGGTTTGTGACGCGCTCCCGCAACACGATATGAACAACGGACTTTCGTTATGCAATTTGCAAGAAAAATAGTGCTGCTTTCCGCCGTCGTGATGATGGGCGCCGCAGGAGGCGCGGCAGCCAAGGAGAATGATTTGACGAACGCAACCAAACCCGTTTCCGTCGTGACCGTCGAGGGCATGACCGAGTACAGGCTCCCGAACGGCCTGCGCGTCGTGCTCTATCCCGACATGAGCAAGCCGACCGCCACGGTCAACATGACCTATCTCGTGGGCTCGCGTCACGAGAACTACGGCGAGACCGGCATGGCCCACCTTCTCGAACACCTGATGTTCAAGGGGTCGAAAAACTATCCAAATCCGACCGCCGAGTTCACGAAGCGCGGCTTCCGCATGAACGGCTCGACGTGGCTCGACCGCACGAACTACCACGTCTCCTTCACGGCCTCGGACGACAACATGAAGTGGGCGCTCGGCTGGCAGGCCGACGCCATGATCAACTCGTTCATCGCCCGCAAGGACCTCGACACCGAGATGACCGTCGTGCGCAACGAGTATGAAATGGGCGAGAACCGTCCGACGAGCGTGCTCCTCAAGCGCATGCAGTCCGTGCTCTTCGACTGGCACAGCTACGGCCGCAGCACGATCGGCGCCCGAAGCGACATCGAGAACGTCGAGATCGAGAACCTCCAGGCCTTCTACCGCCGCTACTACCAGCCCGACAACGCCGTGCTGACGGTTTCGGGCAGGTTCGACACGGACGAGGTGCTTGGCTGGATCGCCGAGCTCTTCGGCCCGATCGCCAAGCCCGAGCGCGTGCTTCCTAAGGAGTGGACGGTCGAGCCCGCCGCCGACGGCGAGCGCGAGTTCACGGTCCGCCGTCCCGGCGAGACGCAGATGCTCATGATCGGCTACCGCCTGCCCGCCGCCCTGCATCCCGACTGGGAGCCTGCGGCCATGGCCACGTCGATCCTTTCCGACGCCCCGACGGGGCGCCTCTACAAGGAGCTCGTCGAGACGGGCCTTGCCACGCAGGTCTTCGGCTGGACGATTCCGGGCGCCCAGCCCGGCTTCGTGGTCTTCGGCGCCCAGGTCAAGAAGGGCGAGGACCTCGGTCCGGTCCGCGCGAAGATGGTCGACGTGATCGAAAACTCCTTTGCCAGGACGCCCGTGACCGATCAGGAGCTTGAACGCCAGAAGGCCGAGCAGGCCACGATGTTCGAGCGCCAGATCAGCGATCCCGAAGCATTCGCCGTGGGCCTTTCCGACTACATCGCGCTCGGCGACTGGCGCGTGTTTTTCGCCGACCGCGATGCGATCGCGCAGGTGAAGACCGCCGAGGTCGACAAGGCCGCCGCCCGCTACTTCGTGCGCGACAACCGCGTCGTCGGCAGCTACATCCCGACGGACGAGCTCAAGCGCGCCGACATCACGGCCGCGCCCTCCGTCGACGAGTACCTCAAGGGCTTCAAGTTCCGTCAGGAAGGCCGCACGGCCGAAGCCTTCGACGTCGATCAGGACAACATCAACGCCCGCACGCAGTTCGTCGAGGCGGGCGGCGTGAAGATGGCGCTGCTGCCGAAGAAGACGCTCGGCGAGACCGTCGTCGTGCAGATGAGGTTCCTCAACGGCAACTTGAAGACGGGCGCCAACGCCGCCGTCTCGATGCTCTCGACCGCCATGCTCTCGCGCGGCACGTCCACGATGACGCGCGACGAGATCGACGACGCCTTCACGCAGCTGCGCATGGAGGGGTCGCCCTTTGCGTTCACGACCGACCGCGAGCATCTCTCGGCCGCCGTGGGCCTTGCGGGCAGCATCCTCACGGACGCCGCCTTCCCTGAAAAGGAATTCGAGACCCTGAAGCGCCAGACCCTCGTCGGCCTGCGCGCCAAGTCGGACGATCCGGGCACTAAGGCCCGCGACGCCCTCACGGAGCACTTCAACACCTATCCGAAGGGCGACGCCC
Organism: Sutterella sp. KLE1602; assembly: GCF_001578585.1. Taxonomy (NCBI): domain Bacteria; kingdom Pseudomonadati; phylum Pseudomonadota; class Betaproteobacteria; order Burkholderiales; family Sutterellaceae; genus Sutterella; species Sutterella sp. KLE1602. The sequence continues at coordinate 990 of NZ_KQ968543.1, read as the reverse complement.
GCCGCACGGAGACGAGCGCCGAGCTCATCGCTGAGGTCGAGGCCCTCACGCTTGACGACGTGCGCAACTACTGGCGCAACGTCTTCGGCACGGGTCGCGGCTACATCGCCGTCGTCGGCGACTTCGATCCCGAAGCGGTTGCGGGCGACCTGCGCCGCGCCGTCGTCGGCCGCAAGCTCTCCACCGTCGTCTACGAGCGTCCCGTGCACGAGTTCAAGCCCGTTGCATCGGCCCGCATCGTCATCGACACGCCTGAAAAGGAAAACGGCACGCTGATGGCCCGCGTCGACCTGCCGGCCAACGTGGCCGACGCCGATGCCGCGGCCCTCGTCACGGCCGACTGGATCCTCGGCGGCTCCACGGGTCTCTCGAACCGCATCGTGACCCGTCTGCGCCAGAAGGAGGGCCTCTCCTACGGCGCCGGCAGCGGCATCACGCTCCCGCGCTTCGGCAACCGCGGCCATTGGTCCGTCGGTGCGATCGTCGCTCCGCAGAACGTCAGGCAGGCTGAGGCCAGCCTGCGCGACGAGCTCGCCCGCGCCGTCAAGGACGGCATCACCGAGCAGGAGCTCGCCGAAGCCAAGCGCGGCCTGATCGAGTACCGTGCGGTGAACCGCGCCCAGGACGGCACGCTCGCGGGCAGCTGGATCAACTTCATGGAATCCGGCCGCGACTGGTCCTTCTCGAAGGACATGGAAGTCGCCATCGAGAAGCTCACGGTCAAGGACGTCAACGCCGCGATCCGCCGCATTGCGGATCCCTCGAAGATGACCTTCGTGCTCGCCGCCGACCTTGCGAAGGCCAGGGAAGCGGGCAAGGACTTCTCCAAGCAGTAATCTGCTGAAGCTCCCTGCCGGGCCAGACGGCATCAGGCGCCCCGCCGCTCCGACGCGAGCAGCGGGGCGCTGTCGTTTCTGAACGCCCCTCGCAGGCATAAAATGTCGGATTGTTCAGCTAAATCCGCCAGGAACCCTCGCCTCGGTGAGGCGG
>NZ_KQ968542.1:0-8651 GCF_001578585.1 Sutterella sp. KLE1602 | reverse complement strand
AGCGAGGTCTGCCGGCTTTCCGGAACATGTGACGCTGTAGAGCCCTCCGGACCGCTTTGCCAATACTTTGCGCTTCATGAGCGCCAATGTCTTTTCGACCGCTCGCCTTGCGATGATTATTCGCAATGATCGTAAGGCCGAACTCGGTTAGTCCAAAGGCTTAGTGAACAGCACTGAACGCTTTCGTGCGTGCTTTCCCCTTGGGCATGTCCCGTGCCACCCGCCACTCCTGCGTTTCACGCATGCGCTGCAGACACCCGAGAGCTGTCCCGAGCGTCGCATTGTAGATGCGTACGTCCTAACTCAAACGCCTTTTCGAGAAAACGATTCTGCTGATCGTTCACACGAAGCGGAAGTTCGACAATGTAGGAAGGGGTGGTAGTATAAATAGGACAATGTTACTTCACGTTCGAAAACTTTGTGCGCCTTACCTCCCATTGAAATGAGAGGCTTGCGGCGCACGGGTTCTGTCAAAAGGTCTCAGACTCTGCACCGCCGCCGATGAAGAAAAATTTTTTCCGCCGCCGTTCGATCAGCTACAGAGGTCGCGGCAACTTCGCGACGCAGCTCAGCTTCTCCCAGCCGATCGTGAAGCTCGCCGTCTGGCTCTACTTCATCATCTGCATCCTGGTCATCGGCACCCGCGTTTTCTTCATGACGCAGGCCGACCACTACAGGGATGAAATCACAGCACTCGTCTCCGAAGCCGCGGGCGTCGACGTCCATGCGGGCGAATTCTCCGCAGGCTTCGAGCGCTTCTGGCCCGTCATCACCGTCAGGCAGCTCGAGCTTGCAAGGCCGGGCGGCCCCGTCTCGCTCACGCTCCCCGAAGTCAAGGCAAGACTCGCCTGGTCCTCGCTCTGGCATCTCGAGCCACGTTTCCAGCTGTTGCGCATCAGCAGTCCCGACCTGCGCATCACCCGTCTCGACAAAACGACGCTCGACATCGCGGGCTTCGTCGTCAATCTCCCCGAAGGAAGCGACGAGGAATCCAACTTCGCCGCTTCCGGCGACAGCAGGGTCGCCGCCTGGTTACTCGCGCAGAAGAAGCTCGAGCTCGTCAACGGCACCATCACCTATGACGACCGCTACAGCCCCGGCGCCGCCGAAGTCCGCGTCATGAACGCTAACGTCGTTTTCGAACAGACGCTTCTCGACTGGCGAGTCGCCGTCGACGGCACCGCTCACATCAGCGCCGAGGAGAGTCCGCACAAGCAGGGCGAATGCTTCACCGCCGTGGCCCGCATCGACCGCCACATCTTCACGGACACGTCGAACCCGTTGACCTGGAAGGGACAGGCCTACGTGCGCTTCTCGCACGCCGACGTCGCGAAGCTTCTCTCGCGCGCGGGCTTCCCGCAGTTCATGTCCTCGGGTTCGGGCGCCGCCGAGGTCTGGGCGGGCTTTGCGGACGGCCGCATCACGAGCGCCACGGCCGACGTCGCGCTGCTCGACATCCACACTCAGCTCGCCGACAATCTCGAGCCCCTGAAGCTTGCCTGGCTCGAATCGCGCCTCTACTACAACGGCTCGTTCGGCGATCGCGCCGAACAGACCTTCGGCGTAAGGAAGCTGGACTTCATGACGGCCGACCGTCGCCGCCTCAAGCCCACCGACGCCTCGGTCACGATCAGGACCGACAGCGCGGGCCAGATCTCCGACGGTGCCATCACCGTCTCGCGCCTCGACATCGGCTCGCTCATCGCCCTCGTTCCCGAACTTCCGCTTGACGACGCCGTGCGCTCCTTCGTGACCGCACACGCCCCCGAGGGCTACCTGAAGGACGTCAGCGTCGCCTTCTCGGGCAATCCCTCCGACCCCGGCAACTGGCGTCCCGCCGCCACCTTCAAGGACCTCTCCCTCAAGGCTGCGGACGGCATTCCCGGCATCAGGGCCATTTCGGGTTCGATTTCCCCCCTCAAGAACGGCGAGGGCTTCAAGGTGGTCCTCGACAGCCCGAAGTCGACCCTTTCCTTCCCCGGCATCTTCCGTCACTCCGACATGAAGTTCGACACGCTCAAGGCAACCGCCGAGATCGTGCCCCATCCGACGCTCACCGTCCGTCTTCCGTCCTTCGAGGCCTCGAATCCGGACGCCGCGCTCAAGGGAAGCGGCAGCTGGCAGGCGACGGGCGGCCCCGGCACGCTTGAGCTCAACGGCACGATCAGCAGGGCCAGGGCGACGGCCGTGCCCTACTACATTCCGCTCGTCGTGGGCGACGACGTGCTCGACTGGCTAGAGGCCGGCATTCTCGGCGGCAGCGGCTCCAACGGCACCTTCATCGTGAAGGGACCGCTTGAGCACTTTCCCTGGGACGGCAAGCACAAGAACGACGGACACTTTGCGATCGAGGCCGACATGACGGGCGGCAGGCTCGACTTCCTCCCCTCGCACGTCAGGAAGGCCGACGGCAGCTGGGAGACCGCCTCGAGTTGGCCCGTTCTCAACAACATCGACGCGCACCTCGCCTTCATCGGAAACGGCTTCGAAATCCGCGGCCGGAGCGCAACCTCGCACGACCTCAAGGCAAGCGACGTCGTCGTCAGCATGAAGTCCTACACGGACGCCGATCTGGAGATCACGGGCCGCGCCCAGGGAGACCTCGGCCGCGTGCTCCGCTATCTCAATCAGGGCAGGATGCTCAACGACATCCTCTCCTCCGCGTTCGCCGAAAGCAAAGGTTCGGGCGCCGCCGACGTGCGCATGAACCTTCATATTCCCCTTTCCGGCGACATCGTCAGAAACCTGCGCGTCAACATCGATGCGGACATCCGCAACGCCACCTTCTACTACGGCCTCAACCTGCCGACGGTCTCGGGCGTCAATGGGAGCCTGCACATCACGGAAAAGAGCGTCGTCACGCCCGCGCCCCTCACGGGCACGAGTCCCGGCGGCAAGCCCGTCAAGGTCACCGCCGAAACGAAGGACGGCGTCATGACGCTCGGCATCGATGCCGAGCCGACGACAGCCGAACTCGAGCACTTCCTCGGCATTGATGTCGCCGAGCTCTTCTTCAAAAAGCTCACGGGCACGTCTCCCGTTCATGTCGACACCGAAATCGGGCTCACGAAGAGCCGCTTCGCCGTCACCGGCAGGACGGACCTCGACGGCATCGCGAGTACGCTGCCCGAGCCCTATGAAAAGGCGGCGGGCGAGAAGTGGCCCACGACCTTCAGCGTCACGCTTCCCGAAAAGGCCATGCACGTCGACGTATCGAGCCCCGGACGCGCCGCCGTGGCGCTTCGCTTCACCCGCGACAAGGACGGCCTCTCGCTCAGGCACGGCTACGCAGGCCTCGGATCCGCACCCATGCGGGCTCCCGCCGAAGGCATCGCAATCCGCGTCGAGACGCCCCGTGCGTCCATCGACGACTGGCAGCCCTACATTCTTCAGGACGAAAGTCCCGCGAAGCCCGGCAGCGGCAGGACCGCAGCCGGGGAGTCGGCCGTCGACCGCATTTCCATGGTCGAAGCCGAGATCGGCGGCGCCCTCTGGTCGGACAAGGAGTTCCGCAACCTCAGCCTCACGGCCAGACGCTTTGCGAAGAACGACTGGCACGTCAGGGTGGCGGGCGACGACGCCGCAGGACAGATCGAATACAACCAGGCGACGAGCGAGGCCCATGCACGCCTCAAGGTCAACCTCACCCGCTTCGCGCTTCCCGACAGCAAGGCCGAGAGCTTCGTGCCGAGCGCCAGGCAGGAGGCCGTCACGACCGTCTCCGACCTGCCCGACATCTCACTCGTCATCGACGACCTCAAGGTGGGCAAGCGTCACCTCGGCAAGGTTGAGTTCGAGGCCAGCCGAAGGGTCGAGGCGGGCAACATCGTCTGGCGCATCACCGAGGCGGCCCTTCGCAATGCGGGCAGCGTCATCCGCGCACGAGGTAGCTGGGTGCACACGCCCGGCAAGTCGGGCGAGACCTCCGTCTCGATCGACGGCAACATTCCGGACGCGGGCAAGCTTCTGGCGAGCCTCGACATTCCGCACGCCGTGAACGGCGCGCCGACGACCCTGCACGCCGACCTCTCCTGGAACAACGCGCCTCACCGCCCCGACCTCTCCACGCTCAGGGGCTCCTTCTCAAGTGAGATGAAGCGCGGCGAATTCCTGCAGATCGAGCCCGGCGCAGGCCGCCTGCTGAGCCTGCTGTCGATGCAGCACCTTCTGCGCAGGCTCACGCTCGACTTCAGGGACGTGCTCGGCAAGGGCTTCGCATTCGACTCCGCCCACGTTGCGGGCACGGTGAAGAACGGCGTCCTGAGCATTCCGAAGGCCTCCGTCCTCGGCTCGTCCGCCACCGTGATGGTGGGCGGCAGCATCAGCCTCGTCAGGGAGACGCTCGACCTCGACGCCATCATTCTCCCCGCCATCAACGCGGGCGGGCCGGCGCTTGCGCTCTCGATCATCAACCCCGCCGTCGGCATCGGCACCTTCCTCACGCAGTGGGTTCTCAAGGACCAGCTCTCGAACATGTTCCGCATGGAGTACGAGATCAAGGGCCCGTTCGACGACCCCGTCGTCGAGAAGGCCTCGCGAACAGAACTCGGCGCGGAAATCAAGCCCGCCGCGCCCGGCGAGCGCATCCGCCCGCTTTTCGACTAGAACGCATCCGCTACAATGTGCGGACACAACATCCCTTTCTTTTGACACCATGCGCATTTCCGCCTGCCAGATGATTTCGGGCATTGATCCCGAACAGAACGTTCTCGACGCCGTCAACCTCATTTCGGCCTCCGCCGACTCGGGCGCCGATCTCGTCGTGCTCCCCGAGAACTTCGCCCTGATGGCGGGCGACGCCGCCAACCTCGGCATTGCCGAAGCCGTCGGCGAAGGCCCGATCCAGGATGCCGTGCGCATGGCGGCCATGCGCTGCGGCCTCTGGGTCGTCGCTGGCTCGATTCCGCTCAAGGGAAAGGACGCCACCCACTACACGCAGTCCTCGCTCGTGTTCGATCCGGAAGGCAACATCGCGGCCCGCTACGACCGCATCCATCTCTTCCGCTTGCAGAACAAGACCGAGTTCTACGACGAGCGCATCTACATCGAACCCGGCAAGTCCCCCGTCACCTTCAGGATGACGACCTGGGACGGCGAGTCCTTCTCCGTCGGCCTCTCGCTCGGCTTCGACCTGCGCTTTCCCGAACTCTTCCGCGGCCTTTCCCAGCCCGACCTCATCGTGTTGCCCGCGACCTTCACGGAAATGACGGGCCGCGCCCACTGGGCGACGCTGCTCGCTGCACGCGCCATCGAGAACCAGTGCTTCGTCGCAGCGGCCGCCCAAGGCGGACACCATGCCTGCGGCAGGCGCACCTGGGGCCACTCCAGAATCATCGACGCCTGGGGCGGCATGGTGAGCGAGCTCGCCTCCGGGACGGGCATCGTGATCGGCAACATCGAGCGCAGCCAGCTCGAGAACGTCCGAAGCACGCTTCCCGCGCTCGCCTCGCGCACGATCTACTGAACACATGACGACATTCACATCCTCGCTTGAGCGGCTTTCAGCCGCTCAAGCGCTTTTTTACTCGGGCACGGGACTCGACGACGGCGCGCTTCTCAAGGTGCTCGGCCGCATGACGCCGGCAGGCGCGGACTGGGCGGACATCTACCTTCAGCAGACCGTCTCCCGTTCCTGGATTCTCGACGAGGGCGCCGTCAAGACGGGCGGATTCTCCATCGACAGGGGCGCAGGACTGCGCACCGTCTGCGGCGAGACCTCCACGCTCGCCTACACGGACGTGCTCACGCCCGTCTCGCTTCTCGATGCTGCAGGCACCGTGGTCGCCTCGGCCGCCTACTCCCCCGAGGGCGCCCCAGGCGTCGTCATCCCCGCCTGCCTCACCCCCGGCTCCTACAGGCCCTGCTGCGGGACGGAGGACGCATCCTCGAACATGCACACGCCACAGGCGCTTGAGCTCATCCGCGAGGCCGACGCCCTGGCGCGCGAGGCGGATCCCAGGGTCACAGACGTGGTCGTCACCCTTCAATGCGAGACGGATGCAACGCTCCTCTGCCGCCTTGACGGCCTGCTTTCGGGCGACATCCGCCCCATGGTCTACCTTTCGATCTCGGTCATCGCCTCGGAAAACGGCAGGCGCGAGCGAGCCTCGGCCGGAGGCGGCGCACGCGCGGGGCTTGAGTTCTTCACGCGGGAGCGCATCCGTAAGTGGGCTCGCGACGCCGTCTCGGAGGCAATCCACAATCTCGGCGCCGCACCCGCACCTGCAGGCATCATGCCCGTCGTGCTCGGTCCGGGCTGGCCCGGCATTCTGCTCCACGAGGCCGTGGGCCACGGACTTGAAGGCGACTTCATCAGAAAGGGCACCTCCGCCTTCACGGGCAGGATCGGCATGCGCGTCGCATCCCCCGGCGTCACGGTCGTCGACGACGGCACGATCGGACTAGCGCGCGGCTCCATCTGCGCCGACGACGAAGGCACGCCCGCCGCGCGCACGACGCTCATCGAAGACGGCATCCTCACGGGCTACATGCACGACCTCACGAGCGCCCGCGTTCTCGGAACCGCCCCGACGGGCAACGGCCGACGCGAGAGCTTCGCCACGCTGCCCCTGCCGCGCATGACCAACACCTTCATGACGCCCGGGGACTGCGATCCCGCCGACATCGTCAAGTCGGTCAAACGAGGCATCTACGCGAGCAACTTCAGCGGCGGGCAGGTCGACATCACCAACGGCAAGTTCGTCTTTGCGATGAGCCGCGCCTGGATGATCGAGGACGGCAGGCTCACTCACCCCGTGCGCGGCGCCATGCTATCGGGCTCGGGTCCCGAGGCCCTCAAGCACATCCCGCTCATCGGCAACGATCTTGCACTTGACGAGGGCACGGGACAGTGCGGCAAGGACGGCCAGCAGGTACCCGTGGGCGTAGGCATGCCCACCATCCGCATCGATGCGCTGACCGTTGGCGGCACTGCGGAAAATGCCGTTTAAGCGTACCAGCCGTGCGGTTTATAATGTTTAGATTCCCTTAAAACAGGAACATATCGTGTTCAAATCGTTCAAGCTAATGACGCCCATCGTGTGGCTCACGAGGCTGCTCGTCGGCGCCTACCCCCACTGGCAGGGCTGTGCGCCGTCCTCCAAACAGCGCATCTACTTCGCCAACCACACGAGCCATCTCGACACGATCGTGATCTGGGCCTCGCTGCCCCCGCAGCTCCGTCCATTCGTTCGCCCCGTCGCCGCCAAGGACTACTGGGAAAAGGGCCTGCTTCGCCGCCGCATCGCGCTTGACGAGCTCAACGTCGTGCTCGTCGACCGCCGCCGCACGGAACACAGCAATCCGCTCGATCCCCTGCGTCAGGCGCTACAGGAAGGCTCCTCCCTCATCATCTTCCCCGAGGGCACCCGCCGTCCCCAACCGCTGCCGAGCGAGTTCAAGTCCGGCATCTGGCGCCTGATGAAGGAATTTCCTCAGGTCGAGCTGATTCCCGTCTACATCGAGAACCTGCACCGCGCCATGCCCAAGGGCGTGCTGCTTCCCGTTCCCACCGTCTGCTCCATCCGCTTCGGCGCCCCGCTCGAGCATTCTCCCGAAGACCTGAAGGAGGATTTCCTTGAACGCGCCCGCAACGCCATCATCTCCCTAGCACAGCCATGAGACTCGGATTCACCATTCAGGAGGCCTACGGCATCCTTCTCGTCGGCCTCGCGCTTCTTGCCGCCGCCGGCACCTTCTACGCCAACTGGGCCCTGAACCGCAGCAGCGATCCCGAACATCGCGCCCGCCTGCTTGCGGTCAATGCCCGCGTGCGCATGTCCTGGTGGCTCATCGTCGTCTTCACGATCGCCTTCGCGCTCGGCCAGGCCACGCTTCTCGTCTTCTTCGCGCTCATCAGCTTCTTCCTGCTGAGGGAGTTCATCGCGATCACGCCTACGAAGCCCACCGACCACAATGCGCTCGTCGTCGCGTTCTACATCGCGATTCCCGTGCAGTACGCGCTCATCGGCTTCGACCTCTCGTACTTCACGACGCTCTTCATTCCGACGTACCTGTTCCTCGCGCTGCCCGTCATCATGGCCATGACGAAGGACACGGAGCGCTATCTCGAGCGCGTCGCCAAGGTGCAGTGGGGCGTCATGCTCTGCGTCTTCTGCGTGAGCCACGCACCCGCCATCGCGACGCTCGACCTGACGCGCTACAACTCGTCCGGTCCGCTGCTGCTCCTCTTCTTCCTGCTCGTCGTATTCGTGAGCGACCTCGCCTCGAGCATCGCCAGCTCCTTCTTCGGCGGCAAGACCCTGAGCTTCAACTCCAACCGCACGATCAAGGGCACGCTCATCGGCTCCTTCTGCGGCGTGCTCGCCGGTGCGGCCATGTTCTGGATCACGCCGTTCCGCGCCTGGCAGGCCGTCATCATGGCCGTCATCATCGCGGCCTCCTGCGTGATGGGCGACCTGGTCATCAACTCCGTGCGCCACAGCATGGGCGCCACGCGCCTTGCAGGCGAAGGAGACATCTACATGACGCGCGGCACGCTTGCGCGCCTCGCTCCCCTCACCTTCGCGGCCCCCGTCTTCTACCATCTGACGATCACATTCTTCATCCTCTACAAGGACGCGTTCTAAGCAGAAGGACGGACGTCCGGAAGGAACGACCAATCGGATAGGGGTGAGGACTTTTGATCCTCA
>NZ_KQ968541.1:38646-54103 GCF_001578585.1 Sutterella sp. KLE1602 | reverse complement strand
GCCGCGTTCCACGGACTTCCGAGATGAACCAAAAAAGAAGGCCCGGCGCCTTGACTGGAGGCGCTCCGGGCCAAACGATGCCATGCTTCATGAGCAGGCAGCCCTCCCGATGGTTGAGGGAGGGGCGCAGCTCTGTCGAAAGGAAGAGTGCCGACGGAGCGCGTGAGGATGTCCCGTCACCGGAGGCAGGTGGATCGGACAGCCTCTTGAGAAGAATGCACTACTTTGCCCTTCCTTGCGTAAGGGGATAACCCTAGCGTTTCTCTGCTCATAACAGAACCGAAAGCTTTTGAATCCATGAGAGAATTCGCGCAGAGGAAGGCACGCAAAAGTGGAGCAGAAAATGAGCCTGCCCGCCTGCCTGAATACGGAAGTGTACTCATTGAGACAAATCCGGGACAAGTATGCTCTCCGGAGGCCCCTTCAGAACATATGAGAAAACCAGCCTCCTCACAGTGCCTGCATGACAGTCGCTTGCAGAACATCCACATGCCGGCAACTGCAGTACGACTGTAAGGATGACGGTCCCCGGAGGCCTCTCTCAACCCTCTCTCGACCGATGTCATGGGGCCTGAAGCAGGGCGGGTCGACGGTATGCAAGGCTGAAGTGTAAATTTTCCCTTACCTGATTTGACCTATGTCGAATCTCGAGAACAGAGGTCCCGTTCAGGACTTCTAAAAAGAAGGAGGCCCCACCGGAGAGGAATGCAGCACCTCGCCGGAGGGGCCCGGACACACGGTCTTCGTCTCAGTCGAATGTCATCAGCCGTCGATGCGCGCCCAGAATTCGGCGATGGCGCGAGCCATGGCCTCGGGGTCGGTCATGAGGATGGGATCGATGAGTCGGTCGGCGTCGGCCTCGTTGAGACGAGGACGGCCTCCTTCACGGTGACGCCGTGCTCTTCGCAGTAGTGGGCGACCTTCACGCCCTCGGGGTAGCCGAAGATGGTTGCGAGGACGCGCGAGAGCGCGATGGAGCTTTCGGCTTCAGCGGGGCAGCGATCCTCGCAGGCGACGATGCCCTCGACGCAGTCGCGCCTCAGGATGACGAGTTCGTCGCCGACGAGCTGCATGCTCTCGAAGAGGCACTTGTAGAAGGTGGCATCCCAAACGTTGAGGTCAAGTTCGCCCTCGTCGTTGCCATGGAGACGGCGACGTCGTTGCCGACAACCTGGTGGGCGATCTGGATCACCATCTCGGAAAGCGTCGGGTTGATCTTGCCCGGCATGATGGAGCTTCCGAGACTCAGGGCGGCAGCCGGACCTCCATGAAGCCCGAGCGCGGGCCGCTGCTCATGAGGCGCAGGTCCCTAGTGATCTTGGAGAGCAAGGTCGCGACCTCCTTGACGAGCCCCCAGACCGTCACGAAGAAGTCTGCGTTCTGCAGGCCGTCAAAGAGAGACGCCGTCGGGCGGACCTCTTCGCCATAGATGTCGGAAGGGTGGCGGTAGAGGGCGTCCATGTACCCGGGATCGGCTCCGAGCCCCGTGCCGGCCCATGCAGATCTCAAAGCACCCCGGAAGCACGGCACGGAGCTTGCCGGCCAGACGCCGCATGAGAGCGTCATAGCCGCCGAACTCCTCTCCGAGCGTGTGCGGGAGCACGTCCTGCCAGCAGGTGCGGCCGAGCTTGACGACGTGCCTGAAGGCCTCAGCCTTCGCGGCGAAGACGTCGCCGGGCACCTCGACGCCTTCGATGATGCGGTCGAGCTCAGACGCTACGGCAAGGTGCGTGGCGGACGGAATGGTGTCGTTCGTCGACTGGGCCTTGTTCACATGGGTGTTCGGGTGCACGGCGTCCTGACCTTGCGACCCGTGAGGATTTCGTTGGCGGCTTTGCCGATCACTTCGTTCACGTTCATGTTGACGCAGGTGTAGCCGCCGGCCAGCCACATGTCGAGCTGAAATTCCTTGTCGAATTCGCCCGCGAGCGCGCGGTCGCACGCCTCAACGACAGCTCGCGAAATCTCGGGCTTCAGGGCGCCGATTTCGGCGTTGGCGAGCGCGCAGGCCTTCTTGATGCGAAAGAGCGCACGGTGCATGCCGGGATAAAAGATGACAGGAAGATGGGCGCACCCTGAGACCTTCACCATCCGACTGGTCTGAATGCCGTAGTAGCGGTCGTCGGGAATTTCCATGGTGCCGAGGCAGTCGCGTTGATGCGGGTCGTGGTCGTGGCCTGGTTTCCTTCATTGAAGATTGGGTTGAGGATTCGACGGGCGCGCTTCATGTCCGCCCGTCTGATGAAGAAATCCTGAATCCCAAGCTCTCAAAGACGAGAATGAACACGATTTCTACCGCTCAACCACAGTTTTGCTAAATTTCAGCCTCAAACAAAACGCCTCCGCGTCGCGTGACGTCGGAGGCGTTCGTACAGGTCCGTGAGGACTGCGGGAATGACGTTCGGAATTACTTTCTGAGCGTGCGCATCTGGTCGACGAGGTAGTCGATCACGGCGGGCGTGCCCTGGCGGGAACCGGCGAGGTGGGGGCCGGTCGTGAACTTGCCGCCGACGCCGACCATAGGCGTGGAGTCGATCTGGTAGGCGTTCCAGAGCATCGTGGCGTTGCGGGACTTGTTCTTCACGCCGAAGCTGTTGAACGTGGCGTCCCACTTGGCGCCGTCGACGCCGGCTTCGACCATGAAGTCATGGATGTCGCGGGTGGCGCTGTCGAAGTTGTAGGAGCGCGTCTGGTAGATGATGCTTTCGAAGAACGGCATGCTCAGGCTGTCAAGCAGACCAAGGGCCTCGAGCGCGAAGTAGGTGTCCGTGAACGGAAGGTACTTCGGCTGCCAGGCGACGGGGCAGATGCGGATGCTGACGTCCTCGGGGGCCTTCTGCGCCCACTCATGGAAGACCGGGTGGAACTGCAGGCAGTGCGGGCAGGTGTAGGCGAAGAATTCAACGACTTCGATCTTGTCCGCCGGCGTGGGGGCCATCGGGTGAACGGTCAGGTACTCCTTGCCGGCCTTGTAGGCGGGAGCGGCAAAGGAATACGTCGAAAGCGGAGCGAGCGCGCCGGCGCAGAGAAGATCACGACGGGAGATCATGGCGGGTTGTCCTTATTTTTACAGAAGGTGCCGTATGAAAAATTTGACCAGATCTGAGTTTAGCGAAAAACCCTTGGGCGAGGCTTAAAACGCTTGATCAGGATCAAATTCGCCGGATACCAGAGACAATTCGGCACAAAAATGCGCCTTCGCCTCACATGTGTACGACGAAGGCGCAGGTTCGGAATTTCAGGCTGAAGCGAGGGCCTCGTCAGGGCGCGGGAAGCACGTGAGGTTGCCCTTGTTCGACTCGGGAAGGCTCTCGACCATCAGCTCGGGTCGGGCGAGGGCACAGAGGTCAAAAGGCAGCGACTTGTTACGCCAAGGGGCTCGGCCATCATGCCGAAACGTTCCCGAGCCAACGCAAGGTCGCGTAAAGACGGCGTTTTCATTGCAAAAAAAATCAAACAGGACTAAGGAAAAGTGCCTAAAATGTCGGAACTCAGTCAAACAGAAGAGCTTTTTTGACAACCTCACCATGACATTCGAACAGAAGACCCGAACCCTGGCTGCCGCCGCTGGATGCCTCGCCGTCCTCGGCTCCGCCGTCTGCGAAGCCGCAGAGGAGGGGCGGGAAGCGCCTCAGGAAAAGGCGAACAAGGACTTGCCGGTGAAGGTTTGCCCGAGCGCTCCCCGTCAGGAGGCGCCGGCAATGCCGTCCCTTGAGAGCGTGATCGCCGTCTGGGGCTTTCCGATGAAGATGCTCGCCGACGGCTATGTCGAATATGACGGTTGGGTCGGCCGTCAGGAGTTCGGGACCGTCATGGCCTTCTGGAAGGCCGACAGCAGGACGAGCGCCTGGTACGGCCTCATGAACTATCCCGAGGACCTCGCGGACCTGAGCCTCAGGTTCAAGTACGTCCGCACGACCGCGACCCGATTCGAGGTCGACTGCGAAGGCAGAAGACTGCGCGCCGTCGAGCGCGTGCTCACCGCCGCCCCCTTCATGAAGGGCGAGCTGTTCGGCAGGCGTCGCCTCTCTCGCAATTGGGTCAACATCTTCGACGGGCGCATCGACCCGAAGGCGTCCACCCAGATCGAGGACCGCGATGGCGAGATCTTCGAGCGAAGCTTCGCCATGGCGTGCAGCAGACCCGAATGATCAGCCGACGAAAGGCCGTCCAGAAGGACGGCCTTTTTCGCGCAGCAACAACGGGTTTAGCCTGTTGCGGCGGGCGGCAGCGCGTCAAGGGAAGCCCCTCCGCAGAATAGGGTTCCTGTCAGGGTCTTTTATTTTCAGCCATATCAAAAAGGCCGGCGGATCGTCTGCTGCCGGCCTCTTCAAATGCGTTCAGGCTGAACGCGCTCAGGCGTTCTGTGCCTCGATGCGGATGCCGTGCTCGCGCAGGTCGCGGACCATGGAGGCGGGCAGGGGCTTCGTGGCGGAGAGCACGATGACAGGATTGACCCAGGAGAGGCTTTCAGGCACGTAGTCGTGCACGGCGAAGATTTCCGTGACGGCGGTGAAGTCGGCGGGGCTTCGCAGACGCAGGGTGACGGTGCCGGAGACGGCTTCGCCCGCCTCCTGACTCTGGGCCTCGAAGCGGCGGGCCGCGGCCATCATCGTGCGGTAGACGGGCAGGGCGACACCCTCGACGTCGGAACCCGCCATCGAGCGCAACTTGTAGAGAAGGGACGCCTCGCGCACGGCGTCGTAGACGGGAAGGCCCTGAAGGCGCTTGACCTCGGCGATGCGCCTGACGGCGCCCAGCCGCGTGCGAAGTGCGCCGACGATGGCTTCGTCGCTGCGGTCGATGTCGGCGCGAAGGCTTTCAAGCTCCGCGGGCTTCTTGGTCGTGCTGTCGGTCATGGATGCTCCGTCTGGTCTTTGTTCTGAAGGCATGGAGAAGGGGATGCCGGCCGGTCGGCCCTGGCGTTGAGGCGGTCCCCTGCGGTCCGCATTTCACATCATGCCTGATTCCGCGCCTTGTTGGTGAAATCCCCTCCGGCCTGTTGATTCGATTCCGCCCTTGGAAAAGGGCCGGAAGGCTGCACTCAATCGAAAAGGCCCGCGCGGATCTCAAGCCGTCGCAGGCCTCTGAAGGCTCGTCGAACACTGCGCCGTGGGCCGCTCTCGACGAAGAGGAATCTGGCAGGGAGTTTTTGTGCCGCCCGTTCTCGGAACAGGTCGCGCCTCCCTTGAGACACATGGTGCCTCATCGCTCAGCGCTTCGCAAGGGCTCGGGCACAGTCGTTTCAGGCTTTCTCGCTGTTCTTCGACGCCCATCAAGGCGCCTCGGGTGCTCTCCCTAGGCGATACCGCCCAATCGGCGGAAACGGTCGGGAACAGACTGTCTTTTGTCGACAAGATCCCCTCGCAGGCGCCCTCCATGCACGAGCCTGAAGACGCCGACGCGGAAGATGCGGATGATGACGATGAGGCCTGCAGTCGGAGGCGTCGGCACGGCGTTCCCGGACGCGCGGCTCAAAACAACCATCGGACTTCGTCGGTCAGGTCAAAAAGGCGAGGGTTAACCCCATGATCGCGACGGAGCTTTGATTGATATCATCATTACGCACCGCGCAAGGTCTCCGCGTTCAAGCGCCGCCTTGCCGGCCTGCGCGCCGACTTTTTTTTTGACGCCCATTGACCACGGCTTCAGGCAGCGCGCGCAACTCAAGAGGAGAACCACCATGAAACTCACCACGATCGCCGCGGCCGCCGCACTTGCCGTCGCCTCGATGTCCGCTTCCGCCGCCACCTACGTGCCCGGCACCTACACCTACAAAGTGAACGCGCACAATGCCGCCATGACGGTCGCCGTCACGGTTTCGAAGCACAAAATCGAGAAGATCGACTGGTCGAAGAACCTTGAGACGATCGGCGTCGGCCAGCTCGCCCTTGAAAAGGTGGGCGGCAGGATTCTCGAAAAGCAGAGTCTCGGCGTTGACGGCGTCACGGGCGCCACGATCAGCTCGATGGCGCTCAAGTACGCCGTGGGCGAATGCCTCAAGCAGGCCAAGGTTTCCGCCGAGGACCTCAAGGACCTGAAGAAGAATGTTGAAGAGTACAAGGCGCTCCCCAACACGATGAAGACGCAGGTCGTCATCATCGGCGGCGGCGGTTCCGGCCTTGCCGCTGCGGTCGCCGCCTCCCAGGCGGGCGCCGACGTGATCGTGCTCGAAAAGCTCGGCCTTCTCGGCGGCTCGACGAACGTCTCCGAAGGCGCGCTCAATGCGGCCGACCCGATCCGCCAGCCCAAGCTCGGCATTGAGGACTCCGTTGCGAAACACATCGACCAGACGCTCAAGGGCGGCCACAACGTGGGCAACCCCGAGCTCGTCAAACACCTCTGTGAAGGCGCCTATCCCGCCGTCGAATGGCTCGAATCGATCGGCGTGAAGTTCAAGGACGAGGTCGGCACGGCCACGGGCGCGCTCTGGCAGCGCTCCCACTATCCCGCCACTCCGTCGGGCAACTCCTACATCCGCGTCTTCGAGAAGTACATCGCCGAGCATCCCAACGTGCAGGTCATCACCGACATTGAAGCCAAAGACGTGCTCAAGGACGCCGACGGCCGCGTGACGGGCGTGCTTGCCAAGCACAACAAGACCGGCCGCTACACGCTCTTCAAGGCTGAAAAGGGCGTGATCATTGCAACCGGCGGCTTCGGCGCCAACGTGAAGCTCCGTCAGGAAGTCAACACGGGCGTCTTCAAAGACTACGACCTCGGCAAGAGCATCGGCTGCACGAACTTCCAGAAGTCCGCCCAGGGCTCCGGCATCCTGATGGGCAAGGAAGTCGGCGCGAACGTGATCGGCATGGCCGACATTCAGGTTCATCCCTGCGGCACGCCGGGCACGGGCCTCATGGAAATGATCCGCACGTCGGGCCGCAACCGCGTCTTCATCAACACGGACGGCAACCGCTTCGTCAATGAAGGCGCAGCCCGCGACGTCCTCGCCAAGGCCATCTTCGCACAGAAGGACTCGACCTACTACGTGCTCGTCAACCATCTGCGCTATCCGAGCCTCACGTGGGTTGACCGCAACGGCGCCAAGGTGGGCGACATGATCGATCTCGGCCGCGTCGTCGCAGCCGACACGCTCGAGGAGCTTGCCGCCAAGCTCAAGATGCCGGTCGAAAACCTCAAGGGTTCGATCGACACCTACAACGCCGTCGTACGCGGTGAAAAGAAGGATCCGCTCGGCTTCGTCGCCAACAACAAGGCCGACAAGGTCATGACCGAAGGCCCCTGGTACGCCTGCCAGAAGGTCCCGACCGTCCACCACACGATGGGCGGCCTGCAGATCAACGCCGACGCACAGGTGCTTGACATCAACGGCAAGGTGATTCCGGGCCTCTACGCCGCCGGTGAAACGACGGGCGGCATCCACGGCTCCAACCGCCTCGGCGGCAACGCCATCGCCGACTGCATGGTCTTCGGCCGAACCGCCGGCACGAACGCCGCTCAGGGCAAATAATCCGTGACGGCGCAGGCCTGAGCATGCCGGAAGGCTCTCCTTCGGGCTCCCGTCCATCCGGGAGCCCGTCTGAAGGAGGGCCTTTATCGTTGTTGAGCATGACGACACGGCGCCACGACGACCCATGGCCGCTCGTTGTTTCAGAGTTTTTCGGCGCTCGCCCGAATGCGGGCAATACGACTATTCTTGGCAGGATGCGCCTGCAGCACGACGGGTGAATCGACCCGAGTCCCGGTGCGCACGAACGTTCATCAAGGAGAGAGAGACCATGAACACAAGGATTTCCGCACTTGCCGCCGCGCTTCTCATTGCGCTCGCCGCGCCCGCCATGTCCGCCGACGTGCCGCAGGGCACGATCAAGGGGAAGGCCTGGGTGCAGACCGACCGCACGATGGCCGAGGCCATGGCGCAGTCCTGGACGGTGCTGCCCGCATCCGTGACGGGCGACAAGACATACGAAGGCACCAACATCCGCGCGCCCGAAACGAAGGGAAAGGCGCCCGCCGTGATTTTCGTGCACGGCTCGGGCGGCATCAATCCGCAGATCAAGGCCTTCCAGAAGCGTCTCGCGGACGAGCTCGGCATCGCAAGCTTCACGGCCGACTCCTTCCAGCTCCCCGACCGCATGACCTACACCTCGCCCATCGACCCGATGGACTATGAGAAGATCCACGCGCTTCGTGCGAGCGAACTCACGGCGGCCGTCGAATTCCTGGCGAAACAGCCCTGGTTCAACGGCAGGTTCGTGATCGCAGGCACGAGCGAAGGCGCAGTCGCCGTGGCCCGCTACGTGCGCGCCGAAGCCGCACCCGCCGAAGCGGGCCGCATCATCTTCTCCTGGTCGTGCGAAAACAACTACCACGTCGTCCAGCACAAGACGAGAATTCCCGACGGCATGCCCGTCCTCAACATCATGAGCTCGAAGGACAAGTACTTCTCGCAGGCCAATCCCTATCTCGGCAACCACGAGGCCGTCGGCAACTGCAGCAAGGCGCTCCAGGGCAATCCCAACGCCCGCATCGTCCTCATCAAGGACGCGCCGCACACGCTCATGAACGAGCCTGAGGCTCGCGAGGCCGAGGACAAGTTCCTCAAGGACGTCCTCCTCAAGTAGTCGACGCCCGGATTCCACCCAATCCGTCATGCGCACGGCCCGCCGCAGGCTTCATGCCTCCAGCGGGCCTTTTCGTCCTGCGGTTCGTTGACTTTCGTTCGCCCTCGAACTAACATCGCCTCATGAAGGAAAACACCCGCATCCCCTTTCTTGCAGGCCGCCTCTCGGAGGCCACCTCAACATTCATTCTCGAGTCGCTCAAGCGCGAAGGCATGGGCGAACTGCTCCCGTGCCACGGCGACATCCTGCACGTGCTGACCGAACAGGAAACCGCCACGGTGATGGAGCTCTCACGCCTCACGCACCGCTCGAAGTCCACCGTTTCAGCCCTCGTCACGAAGCTCGTAGATCTGGGCTACGTCGCGCGCGAGCGCTCGGCCGAGGACTCACGTGTCATCAACCTGAGGCTTACCGAAAAGGGCAGGGCGTTCATCCCCGTGTCCAAACGCATCTCCTCCGAACTCGACGCCCTCGTGACGCGCTCGCTCACGCCCGACGAGGCCCGATTCGCCGAAGCGCTCCTCGCGAGAATCCTCAACGGCTTTTCCTCCGACAAGTCCGCCTGAGGCCCTCCGGACACTTCCGACGAGCTTTCCGCCCTGATCTCAACCACAGCCCGGCCCTCATCTTTGCTAAGATCGACGGACGACCTCCGCGCTTTGATCTGCTTCGGGCGCAGAGACGCAAACCATTGCAAAACAGCGTGTGATGGAGTAGGATCCAATTTCCTACCAACTCACTCAGGAATTATGCGAACGCCTGCAGGACGGGTGTTCTCGGGCGCCGGACGGCGTTCTTCCCGGGAGAGTGGAGCAGGCGGGCATCCGTCGGGAAGACACCTTCGGACGCCGGACGGAGATCCCGCAGCACAACGACAACTCCAAACACGCACAGGAGAAACATCATGATTCATCAGTCGAGCCTTGAACTTGTCGGCGGCACGCCGCTTCTGCAGCTCAACAACTGGATGAGGCTCCACGGCCTCAAGGCGAACGTCATCGCCAAGATCGAGGCCCTCAATCCCGCCGGGAGCGTCAAGGACCGCGCCGCGCGCCAGATGATCCTCGAAGCGGAAAAGACAGGCCTCATCGGTCCGGGCGCCGTCATCATCGAGCCCACCTCGGGCAACACGGGCATCGGGCTCGCGAGCATTGCCGCCGCCCGCGGCTATCGCGCCATCTTCACGATGCCTGAGACGATGAGCGTCGAGCGCCGCATGCTGCTCAAGGCCTACGGCGCAGAAGTGGTCCTCACGCCCGGCGCCGCCGGCATGAAGGGCGCCATCGAGAAGGCCGAGGAACTCGCCCGCGAGATTCCCGGCAGCTTCATTCCGCAGCAGTTCGAAAACCCCGCCAATCCGCTCGCCCACTACCTCACGACCGGTCCCGAGATCTGGGCCGACACGGACGGACATGTCGACATGTTTGTCGCGGGCGTGGGCACGTCGGGCACGGTGACGGGCAACGGGCGCTATCTCAAGAAGAAGAATCCCGCCGTCAAGGTGGTGGCGGTCGAGCCTGATGCAAGTCCCGTGCTCTCGGGCGGCAAGGCCGGTCCACACGCCATCCAGGGCATCGGCGCGAACTTCGTGCCGGGCAACTACGACGCCTCGGTGGTCGACGAGGTCTTCCGCGTGCCGAACGACGCCGCGATCGCAGCTGCGCGCGCCCTCCCGAAAGCCGAAGGCATCCTCATCGGCATATCGGGCGGCGCCGCCCTCCATGCCGCGACGGAACTCGCGAAGCGCCCCGAAAACGAAGGTAGGAACATCGTCGTGATCTTCCCCGACAACGGCGAGCGCTATCTCTCCACGGTTCTCTACGCCGAATAAGACGCATCAGCCTCACGGAGTCACAAAAATCATGAAGGATCTTGAGCACGAAGCCAGCGGGAACGTCTTTCCCGGAGACCTCAGGGAGCGCGTGAGCCGCCAGATGATTCTGCGCGAGCTCGGAGAGAAGGGGCAGGCCGCCATCAGCAGCGCGCACTTTCTTGTGATCGGAGCAGGGGGCCTTGGCTCTCCCGCCATCCTCTACCTCGCCGCTGCAGGCGCGGGCACGATCACGGTGGTCGACGCCGACACGGTTTCGGTCTCGAACCTCTCGCGCCAGATCCTTCACACGACGTCGACGGTCAACGTCAACAAGGCCAAGAGCGCCGTCATCGCGGTCGAGAGGCTCAATCCCCATTGCCGCATCATCCCCGTGCCCGAATTCGCGGACGCCGTGAAGCTCAAGGCCCTCGTGAAGAATGCGGACGTGATCCTCGACTGCACGGACAACCTCGCAACCCGCATCGCGGTCTCGAGGGCCGCGCATGATGCAGGGAAGCCCCTCGTCTTTGCGTCCGCCGTGCGATTTTCGGGCCAGCTCACCGTCTTCGATCCTTCCGTGCCCGAATCTCCCTGCTTCGAGTGCATCTTCGAGGAGGACGATCCGGGCAACGACGTCAAGGCCGCAGCCGTCGGCGTCTTTTCGTCGGTCACGGGCATCGTGGGGACCCTTCAGGCCACCGAGGCCCTGAAGATCGCCGCAGGCATCGGCTCGACGCTCTGCGGCAGGATGCTCTTCATCGACGCGCTCAACATGCAGTTCGACACCATCAGGGTGAAGCGCAGGAAGCGCTGCCCCGTCTGCGGCGAAAGGCACTGAAAGAGAAGAGAGCGCTCAAGCCAAACAAAAGGAACGGCCCCGAGACGAAAGTCCGGGGTCGTTCTGTCGGAAACGATCCAAAGAAAAGGGCGTCCGGCTCCTCCTGAAGGTACCGGGCGCCCTGCCTTTGACGTCAGGCTGCGGAGCATTTGCCCCGCAGGCGCATCATCTCAGGATCAGAAGGCGTACTTGACGCCGACCTTGCCGCCGATGGAGGACGTGCCGGCTTCGCCGCCACCCAACATCATGTCGACATTGAACATGAGATTGCCGTTGACGGCGCGCAGACCGAAGTCGGCCTGGACCGGACTCATGTCAAGGACGTCCTGGCTGTAGCCGAGGACCTTGACTTCCTTGTCGCCGAAGGTCGGGACATAGGCGACCTTGAAGCTCGGAGCAAGGGTCCAGCCCGCGGCGTCGGCCTCGAAGCCCGAGATGCGGAGCGAAATCGGCATCTGGACATAGGTGAGGTCGCCTTCGTCAACCTTGATGGAACCGACGGTCATGTCGTCCGTTTCAAGGCGGGAGACGCGCAGACCGATGCTCGGCACGAACTTGAAGGAGCCCGCGGCGAGTTCGTACTGGGCGCGCACGCCGGCGGACCAGATGTTCGCGTCAAGCTTCTGGTTGAGCGCGGTCTGGTGGGCCGTGATGTCGTTTTCGGACTTGAGCCAGGCGAGTTCGCCGACGACCTTCGCGGCGCCGAACGACTTGCCGGCGTAGGCCGTAAGACCGTAGCTGGTGATGTCGTTCTTGATGCCGGAGACGTCGCTGCGGAGCGATGCGTCGCCATACTGGAGGGCGAGACCGGCGGTCAGGCCTTCGAGGACTTCGACGTCGCCGCCGAACGTGGCGTAGGCCGCATCGGCGCGGAAGCTGCCGTTGTTGTCAAGCTTGTCGGCTTCATAGCGTTCGCCCGAGACGTCTGCCCAGAGGTTGACGCCGGCGTGCATCGGCTGATCGAGCGAGGTGCGGTTGGCAACCGTCTCCGTCATGACGAAGTCGGCACGGCGGGCCATGGCCTGAACGCCGGTTGAGGCGACGGCGCCGAGACCGGATTCAGCGTCAAGCTTGTTGACGACGGTCTTGTCAGCGGCATTGATCGAACCCTGGATGAAGGGGTTGTCCGTCACGACTTCAGTGCCGTTGTCGGTCACGGTGCCGGAGGCGAGCTTGAATTCGCCGACCGAGGAATTGACGACGCCGAGATACGAACCCTCGGCCAGAACGACGTTGCCGCCGACAATGGCTTCACCGACGTTCTGGTTGACAATGAGCATGCCCTTGGCGTTGACCGTGGCGGTGCCATTCACACGATTGGCCACGTTGTCGCTAGTTGCAGAGCCGTCAACGAGGACGCTTCCGGTCGTGCCGAGCTGAAGCGTCTTGCCGACATAGAGGGCAGCCGTCACGTCTTCACCCCAGGCGAGCCCCTGAGCGGAACCGATCTTGTTGAAGGCGGCAACGCCTTCAGCCTTTGCAGCGTCGGTAGCCCAGAGAGCGTTGCGGCCGGCAACGAGGTAGGCCTTGGCCGGGGTGGCGGCATCGGAGAAGCCCGCAACAGAGCCGCCGGACGTTTCAGAAGCGGAAGAGGCTTTTTCGGGGTCGGCAAAGATCATGCCGGTCATTTCCGAAATGTCGTTGATGATGACATCGCCGGCCTGAGCGTCAGTACCAACATAGACGTTGCCCGAACCGGAAAGCTTGTCGATCGTGTAGGTGGCGTCTCCGACCACCTTCATCTGGCCGTTCGTCTGAACTTCAACATCCTCAACCGTGCCGCCATTGGAGACCGTGCCGCCGAGGGTGAGCGTGCCGTTCTCAACCACGATCTTCGCACCGGCAGCGTCAGACGTCTTGATGATCTGTTCACCGTTGCCTGCGAGCGTAAGCGTCTTGCCGCCTGCAACGGTTACGCGGGTGGCTTCGCCGAGATCGATGGAACCGACGCTCAGACTTTCTTCACGAAGACTGGTAGTCGCATCTTCGCCGGAAACAAGCGTGCCGCCGATCTGGATGTTCTTGTCTTCGGCCTTGACAGTGACATTCGGAAGATCGACGTTTTCACCAACCTGTTCGAGCCCATCGAGCGTGGACTCGTTGACGGTGTCCTTGTTGATCAGATCGCCGAGCATCGTAACCTTGCCATTCGTGATGAGAGCACCCGCACTCTGCGCGTAGTCAAGGTTGTAGAAAGCATCGGTGAGCGCGAGCGTGGAACCTTCATTGAAGGTCACATCCTTGCCTAGGAGAGCTTCGGCGTTCTTGTTCGTACCTTCGGCGTTGAGGCCCGTGTGGAAGATCTGGGCGGAAGAAGTCTGGAGAGTGCCGTTCACCACGATGGAGCCGCCGATGGAAGTGCCAGTGACGTTCTGATTGCCCGAATCGTCGGCGGCCATGGTGTCAAAGGACGAAAGTGCAAGCGTGCCGCCGTTGGCAACGGTGACTTCGTTCTTGATGTTCCATTTGGAATTCACCGTCATCTGTCCGCCATTGACTTGAACTGTACCGTAGTACTTGTCAAGATTGCTGTTGATGACGAGCTCGCCTGCGCCTTCCTTCTTGACAAGGGCGTGCTTGCCGCCGTTGTTGGTGGTATTGGTGTTCGGGATGGACGAGGCGATGCTGTCGGTGTCGTCGGTGGTGACCGACGAACCGATCGTCAGAGTTGCGCCGGACTCGACGTTGAAGGCAACGCTCACGCCGCGGTCAAGGAAGAGGAAGCCGCCGGCGGCAGCCGTCGGAACATGGTAGCCGTAGGTGTCGAAAACCTTACCGGTAGAGCCGGACGACACAGTGTTGCCGGCATAGGTCATGTTTTGGGTAATGTTGAGAGTTAGGTCTGTCGAACCAGCTTCTTCACCATTGTTACCGGTGCTGAAGTCGGCACAAATGGCGCCACCGTAGGCCATTCCATTGGCTGCCGAAGCAGAGTTCTTTGCAAAGTCAACATCGGTAAGAATAACATTGTAGTTGCCTTTCAGCATGAGAGCGCCACCAAAGGCTCCATCCTCGACCTTCCCCTCGGCATTAGGACCGGATTCATTGTCAACGGCTTTATTGCCATGGTATGCGCCACCATTCTGGACAAAATTTTCGGCATACGAGTAAACCGCACCGCCATAAAAGCTGGTATTGCCGGTAAAATTGACGTTCGTCAAGCTAATAGACGAATTTGTACCGTCATAGAACTGAATGGCACCAGTCTGCTGATCGGAGAAAGTCTGACCCGACGCGGTGATTGATGTACCAGAAACACCTTCACCCGCCTTTCTCACCACAATGCGTCCTGAAAAGTTAGCCCCTTCAGCAAATTCGATCGTCGTGTTGGTCACATTATTGCCAACATAAATGTCACCGTTGGTCTGAGAACCCGATTCAAAGACGAGCTTGTTGTTTTCCGCCCTCTTGCCCTTTTCCTGCTGAAGGTGAACAGCCTTGGCACCAGTCGCATCGAGTGTGCCCTTGTTGGTAAAGGTGTTGCCCGTGCCGCTCATGAGGACGCCGATGGAGCCGGCAGCAACCTTGATCGTGCCCTCGTTCGTGGCGACGGCGTTGGAGCCTTCCTGACCGGAGCCTTGAATGCCCGTCGGAGCGACTTCCATGGCAACGCCGGACTTGACATCAATCGTCCCGGTGTTGGTAATCGTATTCTTGCCCGTGCTGCCGACGGTCATGCCGTAGGCGTTCCTGACGGTGATGGTGCCTTCATTGACGGCCGTACCGTTGTTGTCGGCCATCATGCCCTTGACGCGATAAGCCTGCGTGGCATTCTCGTCGGCCGCAAGATTGAGGTTGATCGTGCCCTTGTTGGTGTAAACGGAATCGGCACCCGTCGCAAGGAGACCGTAGGCACGCGTGTCAACCTTGCCCGTGATCGTCATGTTCAGCACATTGTCAGCCTCGAACTCCATCTGAAGATTCTCGGCCGTCGTCGCGGAGTAGCCGGAATTGCCGGAAGCCTGTTCATATGGGATCTCTTTGGCAATGGCGCCGCCCGCCACAAGCGAAGCCACCGTAGCAGCAATCACCGTCTTCGTGCCCTTGGCCTGGACGGAGGACGTCAGTTCGTTGACGACCATCAGGGCGCCACGCGCCTTGCTGAACACAACTTTGAAATTCTTGTTCATGTTTTTTCTCTACTTGATGAAACTCCGCTGCCGAAGTGGCGGCGGACACGAAGAAGAGTAAAGAAACATGGAATGAAGGGGGGGGGGG